>NZ_JBHVST010000132.1:0-23717 GCF_042885015.1 Streptomyces sp. NPDC058086
CCGCCAAAACCGATCACCGACCGGCCGACGCGCTCCTGATCCGCCCGGACGCCCACATCGCCTGGGCCGCGACCACCGACGAACCCGCCGACACCGCCGTGCTCACGCTGCGAGACGCGCTCTCCCGCTGGTTCGGCACGCCCTGAAAACGGCAGTGCCCGTGACCGATCGGCCCTCCTGATCGGCCGACCGTCGCCACCGCGCCCGGTGGCGGGTCCGACGATCCGCGGACGGCGGAAGGCCTGGTTGATGCCCCGTCGTGTCAGGGAAGAACGCTCGCGGTGGTGTGCACGGTGTGACGCAGGCGGGCGGCGTCCTGGCTGGGGGGTGCGCCGAACTGGCGGCGGTATTCCCGGCTGAACTGTGACGCGCTGTCGTATCCGACGCGGTGGCCGACCGCGGTGACGTCGTGGGGGTGGGTGGCGAGCAGCAGTCGGGCCTCCTGCAGCCGGATCTGCTTCTGGAACTGGATGGGGCTCATCGCGGTCACCGCCTGGAAGTTGCGGTAGAAGGCGGAGACGCTCATGCCGGACAACTGCGCCACTTCCTCGACCTTGAACGGCTGCGCGTAGTGCTCACGGATCCATCGCACCGACCGTGCGACATGACTGAGACTGCTGTCGGCGAGGCCGAGCTGGCGCACGATACCGCCCTGTTCGCCGGTGATCAGCCGCCACAGGATCTCGCGCTTGACCAGTGGAGCGAGCACCGTCCGGTCGCGGGGCTCATCGAGCAGGCGCAGCAGCCGGACCACCGCGTCGAGCAGCGGATCCGGAGCGTCACTGACGGCGATGCCCGGCAGCGCGCTCCCGCCCGCACGAGGGGCATCTCCGGGCCCGGCCTGCAGCAGCAGTTCGGCGACGACGGACGGTTCCAGCGTGAGGCCGAAACCCAGTGCCGGGTGCTCCGCGCTGGCGTCGGTGAACTGGCCGGTGACGGGCAGGTCCACCGACGCGACGAGGTACTGCCCAGCGCGGTACTCGTACACCCGGTCGCCCAGCGCGAGGCGTTTGGCGCCCTGTGCGATGACCGCCAGCACCGTGCCGGACATCGACGGCGCCGGCGGGTCGGACCGCTCGACCTTCGAGATGAGGACGCCGTCGATGGCGGTGGTCCACTCCGGCCTCGCGTGTCGGGCCAGCAAGGTACGGAGCTCTTCGAGGTACATGCCCTCATTGCAGCACACGCCCGGTCGCCGACTCCTGTACGGAAGAGGATTGTGCAAGGAGCCGACAGCATCGTTCTACCCTTTCCGCAGGTCACGCCGCTTGAATGGAATCACTGGAGTCCAGCGGCGGACCAAAAGGCCTTCTGCTCCGGGACCACCGCACCTCCACGATCCGTCCATCGCAGAAGAAGGTAGTCATGATCGCCAATCACGGTTTCAACGCCACCCTGACCGCCAGGCCCGGATTGGGTGACCAGCTGGCCGACCTGTTGCTGACCGGCCTGAGCGACGGCAACCCCGGTACGAGTGAACACTGCCTCGTCTATCTCGTCTGCCGTTCGGCGTCCAACCCCGACGTCGTCCATGTCACCGAGGGCTGGACCAGCGAGGAGGACCACCACCGGGTCTTCGCCGGCGAAGCCGCTCAGGCCATCGTGAAGCGGTTCGACGGGCTGCTCGCGAAGGACCCCCAGTACACCGACTACGTACCGGTTCGCGGTAAGGCCGCCTTCTGAAGCCGCTGATCGATCCTCGGCCCTGCCTCACTCCGGTCGGCAGGCGCCCTCCGCCCCTGACCATCCCGTACGACCCGCGAGATGAACGAGTTCGGATGGCGCTCGGTGCTCGGCGCCCTCCGGGACGAACGAGTGCCCGGCCACGTCTCCCCCTCGGTGGCCGACGACCTCTCGGGCCTGCCGACCACCTACGTCGACGCCGGCTCGGCCGAGGTCTTCCGCGACGAGGACGCCGCCTACGCCACCCGGATCTGGGCAGCCGGGGGCCGGGCGGAAGTCCACGTCTGGGCGGGAGGCTTCCACGGGTTCGACGCGCTGTACCCGCAGGCACGTGTCTCGGCCGAGGCCCGCCGGGCACGCGGCGACCGGCTCGCCCGAGTCCTGTCCCCGGCCTCTGCCGCGCAGCGAGGCCGGCGACACCACACCGGCCAACCACCGGGCCGGTCACGGCATTTCCCATGTGACACCCGTGTTGCCGATGCCCGCGCCGGGCCTCGGCAGACGCTCGACCACACCCCAGGAGAACCATCATGAAGGTAGCGATCATCACTGGCGCCAGCTCCGGTATCGGGCGGAGCGCGGCGATCCAGATCGCCAAGCGAGGAACCGGAGTCATTCTGACCTATGGCAGCAATGCGCAGGGAGGGTTGGAGACGGCAGCCGCGATCGAGAAGGAAGGCGGCACTGCCGTCGCGCTGCCGCTGGATGTCGGTGAGACCGGCGCCTTCCCGGCCTTCCGCCAGTGCGTGGTCAATGTGTTGCGCGACACCTGGCGGCGCGACACGTTCGACTACCTGGTCAACAACGCCGGCTTCGCACACACGTCGCTGATCGAGGATACGACCGAGGAGACGTTCGACAGGCTGATGCGGGTTCTGCTCAAGGGCCCGTACTTCCTGACGCAACGCCTGCTGTCGCTGATGGAAGACGGCGGGGCCATCGTCAACACGAGCAGCAACTCGGCGATGGGGTCAGGCCTGGAGCCCGGCTACTCGGCCTACGCGTCGATGAAGGGCGGCCTCGACGTGCTGAGCCGCTACATGGCCAAGGAGTTCAGCACGCGAGGCATCCGCGTCAACTCCGTTTCGCCGGGCTCGACGCGCACCCGGATCGCCGACGACGCCTTCGAGAAGTTTCCCGAAGTCATCCCGGCCCTCGCGGCGAAGACCGCTCTCGGCCGGGTCGGCGAACCCGATGACATCGGCATGATGATCGCCGCCCTGCTCTCCGAGGAGAGCCGCTGGGTCACCGCCCAGAACATCGAGGTGTCGGGAGGCTACAACTTGTAGCCATGAGCAGCACGACAACGGCCTGCGTCACCACGCAGTTGCCGTCGCCCTCAGCCCGATACGCTTCCTCGCCTGAGGAGCGCAGCTTTTCGACCAGCCATCAGACACCCGTACTCGCGAGAGCGCGAGGCCGGTTCACCAGAGCAACCGGAGGCCGCCGTTGCCCTCGATACATGACTTCGCGACCTGGGGGCCCGTGCTGCGGGTTCTGCGGACCGCGAACGCGGAGAGCATCGCCGCGCCGGGGGGCTACGTGGCGGGACAGATCGGCCGGCACGGGTGGAGCCTGCCCATGCCGCGGCGGCGCCCGCAGCCCGGACGAGCCCTCCAGATGGAGGACATGCAGGACGAGTTCGACGCGGTGGAACGGGTGCGCGGCGCACTCGCGGACGCGGGTGTCGACGACATCTCCTTCGCGGCGGAGATCTCGCCCGACGGGAGTGCCGTACTCCACCTGCTCAATCCCAGCCCCGCTGCGGAGCCCGGTATCGGTAATCCGCATCCGGGTTCGCTCATCCTGGTCGAGGACGCCGTCCCCGAGCCCTGGCGCCGCCTTCCCGAACCGGTCCCCGCAGCGGTGGCCGCCCCGTCAGTGGATCTGGTGGCGCTGGAGCGGACGCTCCGCGAGCGGATCCCTGATGCCATCGGCGCCACCGAGGCGGAGATCGCCGCCGCGGAAGCGCGCCTCGGCGTCGTGTTGCCCGACGAGCTGAAGGTGCTCTACCGCGTGACCCGGGCACGGTGGGAGGACTGGAACGACGACTACGAGGCGGCGGAGCGCGTCTCCGATGCGGTCGGCTGCGAGCTCTTTTCCCTGGGTGACTTGTACATCGCCGACGCACCGTCCCGTCCGTCCCCCTGGAAGTTCGGGGCCATGAAGGCGGTCGTCACCCCGCCCGACGCCGCGGTGCAGGGGCTGGTCGGCTCCCCCGGCTGGATCGTCTTCGGTGACAACGGCGGTGGCGACCGCATCGCGGTGGACCTGACGCCGGGCCCGCGCGGACACGCAGGACAGATCATCATGCTCGACCATGAGCAGGACGTCGGCGGCGACCTGCTCGCCGACTCCCTGACCGACCTGGTGATGCACGGTCGCGGCGAAGGGCAGCGGGGCTCTCGCGGCGACCAGCCACCGGCCGTAGCCAGGGTCAACATCGGAAGCCTGAGCAGTGTCGAGGCCGCCGTCCATCCCGGGCTGGAGGTCCTGTCCATCGGCGTGTGGGAGGGAGAGCCGCTCAGTCTCGCCCCCGTCACCGGACTGCCCCGCCTACGGACTCTCACCGCCTACCCCGGTGCGCTAGCCGACCCACTGGAGATCGCCAAGCTGACCGGCCTCGAGTTCTTGGAGCTCGGGCCGGAGGACTGGCGTGTCCTGCTCGACGCCAGAGCCGTCCCGCGTAGCCTGTCGGCCGCCTCCATCGAGATCCACGGCACCCGCCACCCGCTCCCGATCGTGGCCCTCGCCAACGAACTCCTCGCCCTCTGGGACCGCCCTCTGATCACCCGGACGACCCTGGAAGGCAACCTCGGCCCCATGGCGTAGACCGGTTCTCGAAGTCCTGTCCGCCACAGCCCTTTTTACGGATCGCCAGGTTTTCCTCGTATCGCCGGGTTTCCCTGTGAAGAAGGCGCAATGCATGAGGTGCTAATCCTCGACCACCAGGGTCGGGTGCGATTCGCGCAGGCGGGCGCCTGTGTACCAGCACCGGTCGACATCGCCGGTCGACATCGCCGCGACCCAATCCTAGTATTTATTTTGTTTCCTCACGTTATCCTGCCGTGCGTAGCGCCATAGCCACGACAAGTAGGAGGCAGGCTCCGTGGTTGAGTCGCAGTTCGTGATCACCCCGCCCGCCAAATCCGCCCTGTTCCTCGTGTGCACCATGGCACCTGGCGGCGAGCCCGCTGTTCGCGACCTGCTCCAGGATGTGGCCGGGTTGCGACGATCGGTCAGTTTCCGCGCTCCGGACGCGGGACTGAGTTGCGTCGTCGGCATCGGCTCCGCCGCCTGGGACCGTCTCTTCGAAGGACCCCGCCCACGCGATCTGCATCCGTTCGTCGCGTTGACGGGCTCCCGGCACCGAGCCCCGTCCACCCCTGGTGACCTGCTCTTCCATCTGCGAGCCCACCACATGGACCTCTGTTTCGAACTGGCCCAGTTGATCGGCGAACGCCTCTACGGAGCAGTCGCCGTGGTGGACGAGGTGCACGGTTTCAAGTACTTCGACGAGCGCGACCTCCTCGGCTTCGTCGACGGCAGCGAGAACCCCGAGGGCGAAGTCGCGTCCGACGCGGTGTTCATCGCTGACGAGGACCCCGATTTCGCGGGCGGCAGCTACGTGGTCGTCCAGAAGTACGTGCACGACCTTGCCGCCTGGAACGCGTTGCCCACGCAGGAACAGGAAAAAGTCATCGGCCGCACAAAGCTGGCGAACGTCGAAATGCCGGACGACATCAAGCCCGCGGACTCTCATGTCGCACTGAACACCATCACCGACGCGGACGGAAACGAACGGAGGATCGTCCGTGACAACATGCCGTTCGGCAGCATCGGGCAAAGGGAGTTCGGCACCTACTTCATCGGCTATGCGCGCACTCCCGAGGTGACCGAACAGATGCTGAGGAACATGTTCCTCGGTGACCACCCCCATACCCACGACCGAATCCTCGACTTTTCCACGGCGGTCACCGGCTGTCTGTTCTACGTACCGAGCGCCGATTTCCTCGACGACCCACCCGCCGCGCCCACCAGCGCTTCGGCGACCGAGGGCTCCCTGGGGATCGGCAGTCTCAAAGGAGCCTGATCACGTGTCCACGCCCAACGGTATGAACAACCTGCACCGCGAACTCGCGCCGATCACGCCCGAGGCTTGGGCACAGATCGAGGAGGAAGCCCGCCGTACGTTCCAGCGCAACGTGGGGGGCCGTCGTGTCGTGGACGTCACCGGACCCGACGGTCCCGCGCTTGCCTCGGTCGGCACCGGCCATCTCACCCGCATCGAAGCGCCCGGAGCGGGTGTCACCGCTCTCCTGCGCCAAGCACAGCCCCTGGTCGAACTGCGCGTCCCCTTCAAGGTCGGTCGCGACGCGGTGGACGACGTCGAGCGCGGCTCGAACGACTCCGACTGGCAACCGGTCAAGGACGCGGCGCGCGCCATGGCGTTCACCGAGGACCGGGCCGTCTTCGAGGGGTACGAGGCAGCGGGCATCGACGGGCTGCGCAGGCGCACCTCCCATCCGGTGCACGGTTTGCCGGCGGAGACACGTGATTACCCGGATGCCGTCAGCCGCGCGCTGACGACCCTGCGCCTGGCCGGAGTCGCCGGCCCGTATTCGCTGCTGCTGGGCGCCGACGCGTACACCCTGGTGAGCGAGACGTCCGACCACGGCTATCCGATCACGGAGCATCTCAGCCGGATGCTGGACGCCCCACCGATCTGGGCGCCCGCGGTCGACGGCGCCTTTCTCCTGTCCACCCGCGGTGGGGACTTCGAACTGCGGCTCGGTGAGGACCTCGCCATCGGCTACACCGCGCACGACGCGAACGAGATCGAGTTGTACTTCCGCCAGAGCATGACGTTCCTCGTGTACACCGACGAGGCCGTGGTGGCACTCGGCTCGTGACCGCACGGCGCCCCGAGCGGACGGGGAGTTGCCCCAGGAGACGGCGATACGGGTCCTATGGGGCGCCCAGGGACAGCACCGTCACGGTCGTCCGTCCGTCGGGCGCCTCGTAGCCGACGGTGTCACCGACATGGTGGCCGAGCAGTGCGCGGCCGAGAGGACTGTCGGTGGTGACCAACGTCTGGTCCAACGGCTCGGCCACGTCACCGATCTGGACCGTCTCTTCGGCGCCGGCCGCGAACAGTACGGTGACGGTGCTTCCCAGACCGACCACATCGGTGCGGGGCGGACCAGCCTCTGCCGCCCCGTCCAGCCGCACGGTGATCTCGGTGATACGGGCGTCGACGCGGTCCAACTGAGTGGCACGCTGCAACTCGTCGGCCTGGTCGGCCGTGTCTCCCGCCGAGTCCGTGTCGCCCAGGGTTGCCGCGACCGCGTTGCGTTCGGCGTGCAGATCCGCAAGCTCCTCTTCGAGCGCCCGACGGGCTTCGGCGCTGATCGGCCCGGCTTCACTGGTCATTCCTGCTCCCGTTGTGCAGGTGGAACAGCTTGGTGACGATGGGCGATTTCGCTGTTTGCGAGCATAGTCGCGAGCTCGCCGCACCGCGTTTCGGAGAGGGCGGCAGTCTGCTCTCTGCTGATGGTGGCCGCGCAGGACAGTGGGGCCCCCGTCTGGCGCTCCGTTCGCCGAAGCCATCGACGCGGGGCTGCCCGCAGCCGTGCGTGACTACCTGGCGGGCCGCACACCCGTACAGGGATGCGGACGTCACCAGGTCGTTGTCAGGCGTGGCCATGCCTCGACGGCAGCGGTCCCTGTCGAACAGGGGTCCGTCTCGATCAGCGGTCCGCTCCGCCGGCCCCGTTTATCAAGATCGGTTCCTGATTTCAAGTCACGCTGTTCCGTGACATGACGCGAAGCCCCTCGGTGAACTTTTCTGGACACAGAATTTCTCAGGCTAGGAGATTCTCATGCAGATCATCACCATCACGGCCGCCGTCATCGTCGGAGCATTGTCCAGCATCACCTATGTGCAGTACGCCGCGTCGCGCAGCCCGAGACGACCGATCCCTCTTTTTTCCACTCGGCTCGCGCTTTTTCCACTATGGGCCGACGTGACGTTCACCACGGGCTGGATCGTCAGCTCGTTCACGCTCATTTTCGTGCTGCCGATCTGGGTTGGAGTGGCCGCTTGCTGCGGGGCCACGGTACTCCCCTTCGAGGTAATGCGCCGCCGTCACAACCGTCAGGTCAGAAGCCGCATGATCACTCCATGATCGCGGCACGGACACCCCGTGCGAGGATCCATGTTCAGCAGACTCAGCAAGTTCAGTTTCGCCGTCACCGTCGCTTCCAGCGCGCTGGTGCTGGTCAGCGGGCCCGTATCGAACGCGGTGCCCGATCCCGTCGACACGGCGGCCGCCGCCCCGGCATCGGCCCCCGGCCGGACCCCTTTCGAACAACTCGCTCTCAAAACCCTCGACCAGGTCATGCAGGGAAACTTCGTCGCCGTCTCAGCGCGCTTCGACGAGTCGATTCGACAAGAAGGAAATCCCGCGGTTCTCGCGAATGCCTGGAAGGAATACCAGAACCAGCTCGGTTTCGGGCGCTACCAGTCGCACGGAGAGCCCCGGCAGGTCGTATCCGGCGATCGGACGGTGGTCGACATACCACTGCACATGGCCAAGCAGCCCGGAGATTTCCGCGTCGTCTTCGACGGAAAAGGACACATCGAGGGTCTGTGGTTTCTCAAGAAAGGAGTTCCGGTCCCTCAGGAGCTCGTGACACGATCATGACGCGTGGACATCCCCTACGCCCGACCATGGGAGAGATACCCGTCGCCCCCTGGTCCCGCTCCTGCCGTGCCGAGCAGCCACGAGGCACTACCGTTGTGGTTTGTGAGCGTGAGCATCCGTTTGTCGCTTTCCGCAGTCCCACGGCTTGCCGCCGCGGTGGCCGTAGGAGCGGCGGTCGGCGTGGCCGTCGGATTGTCCAGCGACACACCGCTGGCCATTCTCGCGGGTATCGCCGCGACCCAGACATTCTTCGTCGTGGTCGGCTGGATCGTGCTGTGGCCGATGGACGCCGCCGCGACCCGCCGCAACGCTCGACGCGAGGACCTGCGCCCCGTCGCCGAGGAAATCGTCGTCGTCACGGTCGCTCTTTGCGGTCTGGTCGGCATCGTGGTATTCCTGCTCGGCAACTCCGACACCGGCCATGCCGCGACGGCGCTGCTCGGCGTATTCATGGCCTGGGCGGCACTGCATCTGATGTACGCCACCCGCTACGCGTACGTCTACTACGTGGATTCCGGGGGCGGGATCGATTTCAACTCCGACCAGCCGCCGGCGTACAGGGACTTCTTCTACTTCAGTTACAACCTCGGTATGACCTACCAGGTCTCCGACACCGACGTCTCCAGTGCGCTGATCCGCTCGATGGTGCTCCGGCACACATTGCTGTCGTACGTCTTCGGTACCAGCATTCTGGCTACCGCCATCAACCTCTTCGCAGGAATCCTGGTTCACTGATCTCGAAGAAGTGGGCATGTCCCACCATCACCGCACCAAGTTGACGCGCGTACTCTCGCCGCGCGGCGCGCTCACCCTGCACGCAGTGGATGGAGCGCTTCTCTTCGCCCTGCGCGCGGCGCTGGCCATGGCAGTGCCCGCACTGCCATGGGTGCTCTCCGGACGATCCACGCTCGCGGTCTTTCCCATGCTGGGCGCGTTCACCACCACGTTCGGGCGCAACCTGCCCTACCGCCGTCGCGCCCGCGTCCTCGCCGTGGCCGCGGTGGCCATGACGATGTGCGTCGGCCTTGGTGCGGCGCTCGCCGCACTGAC
The DNA here is from genome assembly GCF_042885015.1 of Streptomyces sp. NPDC058086. Taxonomy (NCBI): domain Bacteria; kingdom Bacillati; phylum Actinomycetota; class Actinomycetes; order Kitasatosporales; family Streptomycetaceae; genus Streptomyces; species Streptomyces sp. NPDC058086. The sequence goes on from NZ_JBHVST010000132.1 coordinate 9,441, forward strand.
CGATCCGCGAGCGGGAGGTTTCGGCACTGCCGTGGTGATTGCCGCGATGGCGGTCACGGCCGGCCTGGCGAAGTTCCTGTGCGACGCGACACGGCTCAGTGGCCTTGGTGCCGTGCTCATGCTCTTCTCGTTCGCCGTGGCGGCCAACGGCCCTGCCGACAGGCTCACCGACGTGCTCGCCCAGACAGGGCTCGCCGCAACGGGCGCTGCCACGGCCTGGGCTCTGGCACTGGTGGGCTGGGTCGTACACCCGGACCGCCCGCAGCGGCTCGCGGTGGCCGTGGCCCTCCGCGAACTCGCCGGCCTGCTGGAGCCGGACGAAGGAGCCGATGGAACCGGGCACACACGGCACCGGGCAACCGCCGCCGTCCTCCGGGCGTACCAGTCGCTCGGCCTGAGCCCCCTGACAACCGGTCAGCGGCGCGACGAGCGGAGCGGGACATGTGTCTTCCTGACCGACCTCGCCTGGTCGGTTCTGATCACCTCCGCATGCCGACAGACCCCCGACGCCCCGACAGCGCGGTACCTGCGTGTACAGGCTCGGCACCTGACCGTCAGATACCGCCGTCTCCCGTCCCCTCCGCCACACCCGATGTCCCCGTCCGCCCTGTCCGCCGATACGGCAACCGGCCATCCGGACGAAGCCGGTCCCGCGGCCCGGCGCGCCGCCGAACTGACCGTGGGGACCGATGCCGGCAGCCCCGGCCATGTCGCGGTACTGGTCGTCCCCGCGTTCCGGATGGCTCTCGGCACCGGCCTGGCAGGTGGCCTTGCCGCGTTCCTGAGCTTCGGACACGGCTACTGGGCCGCACTCTCCGCAGCCGCCGTCCTGCATTCCGTCAACGTCCGCTCCACCTTGCAGCGTGCCCTCCAACGCACCTTGGGCACGGCAGCCGGGCTCTTGATCGCGTTCGGCGTGCTGGCCACCCACCCGGCGCCGACGGCTCTCGTCGCCCTGATCGTGGTCTTCGAATTCCTGCTGGAGTACACCGTGGCCCGGAACTACGGTCTCGGCGTCGTCTTCCTCACGCCGCTCGCACTGCTGATGAGCGACCTGGCATCCCCGGCCCCTGTGGGAACGCTCGTCCACGACCGGACCCTGGGCAGTGTCCTCGGCATCCTCATGGGTCTGGCATGTGCGTTGCTGTTGGTCCACGGGCGTCCGGCAGCACGTGTGGAACAAGCGCTGGCCGCGTGCGGCGAAGCATCCGAACGTGCCGAACGGGCACTGTCCGACTCCGCCGCCGTACCGCACTCCGCCGTTCAGACACAGCTGGCCGTGGCAGTGGTGGAGCTGCGCGAGGCGGACGACGCCGCCGCCGGGGAGCTGTACGCGGCGAATGTCGACCCCGCCCGACTGGCAGCCGCGGAGCAGCGCGCCTATGTGCTGCTCAAGCACCTTCATCGGACCGTCGGTCGCCATGCTCCGCTCCCCCGTCCGTTCCGAAGTCGTGCCATGAATCCAGCGCATTCGACCGGCGCGGACGGCACCACGCTGTATTACGGCGATCTGGATGCGCCTCACGTACTCGAGGTGTTCGTCGAGTTGCGCGACCGGGCCAGTCACCGCATGGCGGACAGTCTTCTCGGCACCATTCGCCAAGCGGCCGACGACGGCAAGTTCGTGGCGAAGTTCCATTTCGCGGGGACGATCGACGACACGGTCGGCGGCAGCGGTTCTCAGCGCGGTCTGAGCGCGCTGGCCGCGGCGAGCGACGCGGGACAGCGAAAGTTCGTCGACTACTTGGCGGCGCTTTTCGCCTCCCAGCCATTTCCCCCTGTTGACGATCAATTCTCCGACGTCTCGGTCCTGCTGTCCCTCGCCGACAAGGTGAACGGGCTGAGGAACGCCGAATTCGACATGAAGGTCACGGACGGCATGTATCTCACCTGGGCCGGAGAGGTGATCGGGAACTTCGATTCCTTCGGCGTGGTGGGAACACCCGTGGTCCGGTACGACGACGAGGTCATTCCCGTCGTGAAGCCCGAGGGAGGTCCCGCCCTCACTCCCCAGGAGTTCCTGGACCGGCTCAGGCCCTCCCGCTGACCGGCGGGCTCCGCATGACGACCGTGGGGTCCGTTCGAGTCCGTGGCCCGTTTGAGGGAGCCACAGGATGGTTGTAGCGTTTCCACATACTCCTTCGGCAGCAGATACGAAGGGTTGAACAGCATGACTACCTCGGATGCCGACAAGGCGGTAGCGGAAAACGAATCCCCGCACGGCGCGGGGACACCGGCTGGAGGCGAGGGCCCCACCACCGAGAAGCAGCCGTCGCAGCGGGCCTACCATCACCCGGCCGCCGGCTGGGGTGCCGCCAAGAGCGTCACGCACGTCCTCATGCGGGAGCACGCGCTGATCGACGGGCCACGCGCCATTTTCAAGATGAACCACGAGAGCGGGGGGTTCGACTGCCCGGGCTGCGCGTGGCCCGACGACACCAAGGGCCTCAAGCTCGACATCTGTGAGAACGGCATCAAGCACGTCACCTGGGAGATGACGCCCAAGCGTGCGGGACGTGAGCTGTTCGCCGCGCACTCCGTCTCGGAGCTGGCGACATGGACCGACTTCGAGCTGGAGGACACGGGCAGGCTGACGGAGCCCGTGGTCTACAACGAGGAGACGGACCATTACGAGCCCATCACCTGGAAGGCCGCGTTCGAGCTCGTCGGAAGCGAGCTGCGGGCCCTCGACGACCCGAACGAAGCCGCCTTCTACACCTCGGGACGCCTGGGCAACGAGGCGACGTTCCTGTACCAGTTGATGGCCCGTGAGTACGGCACCAACAATCTGCCCGACTGCTCCAACATGTGCCACGAGGCGTCCGGACGCGCCCTGCAGGCGTCGCTCGGCACCGGAAAGGGCACGGCCGACCTCGCGGACTGGGAGAGTGCCGACGCCTTGTTCATCATGGGCGTCAACGCGGCCTCCAACGCTCCGCGCATGCTGACCGCGCTCGCCGAGGCATACCGGCGGGGTGCCCAGATCGTGCACGTCAATCCACTGATCGAGGCGGCCGCCACCCGGACCATCGTCCCGCACGAGTTCGTCGACATGGCCCTGTTCAAGTCGACGCGCACGAGCACACTCAACCTCCAGGTCCGCGCGGGCGGCGACATGGCACTCCTGCGCGGCATGGCCAAGGCGGTGATCGAGGAGTCGGCCTCGGACCCGAAGGCACTCGACCACGAGTTCATCGACCGCCACACCCAGGGATTCGAGGAGTACCGGGCCCTGTGCGAGGCGACACCGTGGCAGGAGCTGGAGCGCCAGTCCGGGCTGACGCGCGCTGACATCCTCAAGGCCGCCGAGGTGTATTCGCGGTCCGACCGGACCCTGATCAGCTGGTGTCTGGGGGTGTCCCAGCACGAGCACGGTGTGGACACCGTTCGGGAGATCGTCAATCTCCTGCTGCTGCGCGGGAATCTGGGGCGCGAGGGCGCCGGGCCGTCGCCCGTGCGCGGGCACAGCAACGTGCAGGGGAACCGTACCTGCGGCATCGACCACCGGCCCACACCCGAGTTCCTCGACCGGCTCGCCAACGTCTGCGGCATCGATCCTCCCCGTGCGCACGGGCTGGACACGATCGGCGTGGTCGAGGGGATGCACCGGGGCACGGTCAAGGTGTTCGTCGGAATGGGCGGCAACTTCTCGATGGCCGCACCCGACACCACGTACACCGCGGACGGGCTTCGGCGCTGCGAACTGACGGTCCAGGTCAGCACGAAGCTCAACCGCAGCCACGTGATCCACGGCAAGAAGGCACTCATCCTGCCGTGTCTCGGACGGACGGAGAAGGACCACCAGCGCCGTGGGCCGCAGGCCACGTCCGTCGAGGACTCCATGAGCATGGTGCACCTGTCGCTCGGCATGAAGCGCCCGGCGTCGCCCCATCTGCTGTCCGAACCCGCCATCATCGCCGGCATGGCGCGGGCGACTCTCCCCGACAGCGCCGTCCCGTGGGAGCAGTACATCGAGGACTACGACCGCATCCGGGACACCATGGCCCAAGCCCTGGACGGCTTCGAGGACTTCAACCGCCGCGTCCGGCTGCCGCTGGGGTTCCGGATCAAGCAACCGGCCCGCGAACTCGTCTTCCTCACCCCGTCCGGCCGGGCCGAGTTCTCCGCCGCCGGACTGCCGGATGTCGTGCCCAAGGACGACATGTTGGTGCTGCAGACGATGCGCTCCCACGACCAGTGGAACACGACCATCTACTCCGACGACGACCGCTACCGGGGCATCAAGAACCTGCGCACGCTCGTCCTCATGAACCGCGCCGACATGCGCTCCCGCGGCATCACTCCCGGCAGCCTGGTCGACATCACTGCCACCTCCAAGGACGGCAGCAAGCGCTCCCTCACCGGGTACCGGGCGTTGAGCTACGACATGCCCCGCGGTTGCGCGGCGGGGTACATGCCCGAAATGAACGCCCTGATCGGCGCGGCCGACTACAGCACGCAAAGCGATCAGCCACTGATGAAGAACGTCAACGTCCGTGTCGCCCCGAGCCGGCTGTGACATGGGGGAACCGGGATCGTCACAGGTCTGAGCCCGGTGGGTCGCCGTCGAGGGCCGCGGCACGGAGGGCGGTTGCCACACGCGTGACCGGTTCGCTCGGCGGGTGGGGAAGACGAGCCAGGAACAGACGCCGCTGCTCCTGTGGCCCACCGCGCACGGGAAGGATGCGTACCCCTGGCGGCGCGGCCTGAGTGAGTGCGGGCGGCACGGTGGTCAGGCCGCACCCGGCGGCGACGAGATGAAGCTTGGCCAGCCAGTCGCGGGCGGTGTGGGCGATCTCGGGCCGTTCGTCCAGACCGGGCCACACCCCCATCAGCCGGTCCTCACCGGAGGAGGAGCCGGCGATCCAGCGCTGCCCGCGCAGATCGGCCACGTCGACGAAGTCGCCGCGGGCGAGCGGGTGGGTGGCGGGCAGAGCCAGACACAGCGCGCGTTCGGTGAGCGTGCGCAGCACCAGCGGAGGCGACTCGGCGTCCGGCGGGCGGAACGGCGGCGCCGACGCCAGGAGGGCGAGATCCAGGCTGCCGGCCCGCAGGGCACGCACGAGCGCCGGAGTGCTGCCTTCGCGGCTGACGATGTGCAGGCCGGGGTCCGTGCGGCGTAGCGCGACCAGGGCCTGTGGCAGCAGGACGGCCCCGGCGCTGGGGAACCATCCCAGCCGGACCGTCCCGGTCTGCCCCGGCAGGCCGGACAGTTCGCGCGCGGTCGCGTCGATCTCGTCGAGCACGGTCGTCGCACGGCGCATGACGACGAGGCCGGCCGCGGTCAGCCGTACTCCGTCGCGCCGTCGCTCCAGCAGCTCCGCTCCTGCCACGCGTTCGATCGCGGCGATCTGCCGGGACACCGCCGACTGGGTGTAGCCCAGCGACGCCGCGGCCGCGGTGAAAGTCCCCTGTTCGGCCACGGCGCGGAAGACGCGCAGCGCGGTCAGTGACACATCCGTGAAGTCCATGACACCTCCCACTCCGTGATCATTTACCCATGATGATTTCGCATACTAGCTGTGCGTGAATCTCGTTGGACTCATGCCCGCCGCGTTTCTAGCGTGGCCTGCATGAACGCTTCGCGAATCGCCCTCGTCACGGGCGCCAACCAGGGACTCGGACGTGCGCTCGCCGAAGGACTGGCGGCCCGCATGGGCCCCGACGACCTCGTACTGCTCACCGGCCGCAGCCACCAGCGCGTATCGGACGCCGCCCGTGAAGTGGCGGAACTGCACGGCACACGCAGTCATGTCGAGGGCCGGGTCCTGGACGTCACCGATGCCGAGGCCATCGCCCGGCTCGCCGACGAACTCCGGGCTCGGCACGGCGGTGTCGATGTCGTGCTCTCCAACGCCGTCGCCCGGCTGCTGCCCGAGGATTCCCAGGCCGAGCGCGCCGACGAGTTCATCGACGTCTCCAACACCGCCACCCACGCGATCCTGCGCTCGTTCGGCCCCGTCCTGCGTCCGGGCGGCCGACTGATCGTCGTGGCCAGCAGCCTGGGCACCCTCGGCCACCTCAATCCGAGACTGCACCACCTGTTCGACGGTGCGAGCCTCGAACAGGTCGAGTACGCGGTCGAGTCCTGGCGCAGCGCCGTCCACAACAAGACCGCCGAGGAGGCGGGCTGGCCACGCTGGCTGAACGTGCCCTCGAAGGTGGCCCAGGTCGCCGCTGTCCGGGCGGTCGCGGCCGAACGCCGCGAGCACGACCTCGCCGACGGCACCCTGATCGCCTCCGTGTGTCCCGGCATGGTCGACACCGCCACCTCCCGGCCCTGGTTCAGCGACTTCAGCCGGGCCCAGTCACCTTCCGAGGCCGCTCGTGCGGTGCTCGACCTGGTCTTCACCGAGCACCTCGATCCCGCTCTCCACGGCGAGCTGATCCGCTTCGGCAAGGCCCTGCCCTGGCCGGACGGAACTCCGCCGGTGGAGCAGGACCGACTGCTCAGGCCCTGACCGCGGAAGACCGCGCGCGGATCAGCGCACGACGACTCCGACACACGTACAGCACACGGCGACTTCGACACACGTACAGCACATGGCAAGTTCGGCACCAGTTCAGCACGCGGCGAGTTGAGCACACAGCGACCTCAGCACACAGCAAGGAGTCCACCCGTGAGTGCCATCACGACCCCGTTCGGTTTCTCCAGCACGGCCACCGAGGTCGCGCAGGGAATCGACCTCGACGGCCGCCGTGCCGTGGTCACCGGCGCCTCCTCCGGCCTGGGGGCGGCAACGGCCCACGCCCTGGCCGGTACCGGTGCCGAAGTGACCCTCGCCGTCCGGGACATGGCGGCGGGTGAACGCGTCGCCAAGGACATCACCGGGTCGACCGGCAACCGGGAAGTACGTGTCGCGCACCTGAACCTGGCCGATCCCGCGTCCGTCACCGCCTTCACCACCGCCTGGGAGGGCCCGCTGCATGTGCTGGTGAACAACGCGGGCGTCATGGCCTGTCCCGAGGAGTACACCGAACAGGGCTGGGAGTGGCAGTTCGCCACCAACCATCTCGGCCACTTCGCTGTCACCACCGGCCTGCACGGCGCGTTGGCCGCCGACGGCGCCGCTCGCGTCGTCGTGGTCGGCTCCACCGGTCATCAGCAGTCCCCGGTGGTGTTCGACGACGTCAACTTCGCATTCCGCCCCTACGATCCATGGCTCGCCTACGGTCAGTCCAAGACCGCGGGTGTCCTCTTCGCGGTGGAGGCGACCCGTCGTTGGGCCGGCGACAACATCACCGCCAACGCTCTGATGCCCGGCGCGATCTACACCAACCTCCAGCGCCACACCGGCGGCCGCGGGAGCGGAAGGGTTCCCGCCCACCTCATCAAGACCGTCGAGCAGGGCGCCGCCACCTCGGTGCTCCTCGCCACCTCCCCGCTCCTCGAAGGCGTCAGCGGCCGCTACTTCGTCGACTGCAACGAGACAGAGGTCGTCGACCGTCGCTCCGGCACGCTGCACGGTGTCGCCCGCTACGCCGTCGACCCGGAGAACGCACGACGGCTGTGGACTCTGTCGGAGCAGTTGCTGGCCAACGCCCGGTGACCCTTCCTGACCGACCGGACCGCCGCGGAGGTCTCGGTCAGGGCTGTGAGTGCGGTTGCGGCTTCGCCTTCGTGTCCGGGCGTTTGGCGGGCTCGGGGACGATCGCGTCGAGCAGGAGCATGGCGTCGTGGTCGGGGGTGCCGGGTTCGGCGGTGTAGAGGCCGAGGCGTTGGCCCGGGGTGCCTTCGAGGTTCATGCTCTGGCCACTGAGGGTGAAGATGCCGACCTGGGGGTGGTGGAAGGTCTTCTGGATCTTCTTGCGTCCGACGACGTCGTAACGCTCCCACAGTTTGGCGAAGTCGGGGCTCTTGACGAGGAGTTCACCCACGAGGTGGGTGAGGTCGGGGGCGTCGGGGGCGGTGCCGGCCAGGCTGCGCAGCCGTGCGACGCAGCCGCGGACCAGCTCGTCCCAGTCGGGGAAGAGGGTACGCGCGGTGGGGTGGAGGAAGAAGTAGCGGGCCAGGTTGCGCTGTTGGGCGGGCCAGTCGGCGAGGCCCGCGTACAGGGCGAGGCCGCCGGGGTTCCAGGCGAGCAGATCCATGCTGCGGCTGATGATGTAGGCGGGGCTCGGTCGGAGCGTCTCCAGGACCAGCTTCAGGTGCGGGCGCACGGTCCTGCTGGGCGGCGGTGGGGGTTCGGGGGAATAGCGGGCGGCCCGGGCGGCGAGCTCGCGCAGGTGCTGGTGCTCGGCGTCGTCGAGGCGCAGTGCGCGGGCGAGGGCGTCGAGCACGGCGGGGCTGGGGCGGGTCTCCTTGCCGCGCTCCATGCGGACGTAGTAGTCGATGCTCATGCCGGCGAGCGTGGCCAGTTCCTCGCGGCGCAGGCCGGGGGTGCGACGCAGCCCGGGACCCACGGTGAGGCCGACCTGGTCGGGGCGGGTCTGGGTGCGGCGCGCGCGCAGGAACTGGCCCAGCTCCATACCGCCGCCGCTGCTGCTCTGCGCGGATGCCATACGGTCAGTGTCACACCGCCCTGACCTGTGTGGCAGGCGTGTGGGGGGCCCTGTCACTACCCCCGAACGCCGGTCCCCGGCACAGCCCGGCCTGCCACTGGCGCCGCGGAGGCACGAGGCTCGATTTCCGTCAGCACCTCGCCCGTCCCAGTGCAGGAGATCGTCCGGTGTCCACGCCCGCCTCGCCCACACCTCTCCAGACCACCGCTGTCGGCCTGCCACCGCACAGCAGGTCCGGTGGGCGCATGGCGCTGGCCGCCGTGCTGCTCGGCTTCTTCACGATCATGGTCGACGCGATGATCGTGAACGTCGCGCTGCCCTCGATCGGGCGCGGCTTCGACAGCGGGATGACCGGGCTGCAGTGGGTGGTCGACGGCTACACCCTCACCTTCGCCGCGTTCCTGCTGTCCGCCGGCGCGATCAGTGACCGCATCGGGGCCCGCCAGGCGTTCGCCGGGGGCCTGGGCCTGTTCGTGGTGGCGTCCGCGGTGTGCGGGATGGCGCCGAATCTGGGCGTTCTGGCGGCGGCGCGGCTGGTGCAGGGAGTCGGGGCCGCGATGGTCGTACCGTCCTCCCTCGCCCTGCTGCGGGAAGTCTTCCCCGACCCGGGGGCGCGGGCGCGGGCCATCGCCCTGTGGGGTGTGAGCGGCTCGGTCGGCTCGGCGGCCGGGCCCGTGGCAGGCGGTCTGCTCACCGTGATCGACTGGCGGATGATCTTCTTCGTCAACCTGCCCGTCGGCGCGGTGGCCCTCGCGCTCCTCAAGCGCGCCCAGCCCTCCCCGCGCCGGTCGGTGCCCTTCGACTGGACCGGCCAGGTCGCCGCCGTCGCCGCCGTGGGCGGGCTGACGTACGCGGCCATCGAGGCCGGTGCCGACGGGTTCGGCGCCGCGCGGGTCCTGGTCGCCTTCGCCGTGGCGGCCGTGGCGGGCGTCGGCTACGTCATCGCACAAGCCCGCGGCCGGCATCCGATGACACCGCTGCCGCTGCTGCGCTCGCGCACGATGTCACTCTCGGTCGCCATCGGGTTCGCCCTGAACATCGGCTTCTACGGGATGATCTTCCTGCTGGGGCTGTACCTCCAGCAGGTGCACGGGCTGAGCGCGCTCGCCACCGGCGTGGCCTTCCTGCCGATGACCGTGCTCACCTCCTTCATCAGCCCGGTGGCCGCCCGCATGTCGATGCGGTTCGGTGCGCGCATGCCGGTGGTCACCGGTCAGTTGCTGATGGTCGCGGGCCTGCTGGCCATGGTCGCCGTGCCCGCAGGAGCGCCGGTGTGGCAGTCGGTGGTGCTGATGATGCCGGTCGGAGCCGGCGGCGCGATGGCCGTGACCGCGCTGGTGGCACTGCTGCTGGAGAGCGTGCCCGCCGAGCGGGCCGGTGTCGCCGGCGGTGTGCTGAACGCCGCCCGCCAACTCGGTGGCGCCCTGGCGGTCGCCGCCTTCGGGGCGCTGGTCGCCGACCGGGCCGGGTTCGTCGACGGGCTGCACACCAGTCTGCTGATCGCCGCGGCGACGGTGGGGCTGACTGTCCTGGCCACCCTGAACCTGAGGCCCGCTCCCCGTACGTGACCGGTCTCCGGGCAGTGCGGGCCCGACCGACCGGCGACACACCCGTCCACTACGCACCCCGTCCACTACACACCCCGTCTACCCCATCTACGACATACCCAGTAAGGACAGATCCCTCATGCGAGCAACCTTCATGTACGGCGCTGGTGACGTGCGCGTGGAGAACGCGCCCGACCCGGTCATCCAGCACTCCACCGACGCCGTCGTACGAGTCGTCCTGTCCTGCGTCTGCGGCAGTGACCTGTGGCCTTACAAGTCCATGCCCGCCGGCGAACAGGGGCGGCCCATGGGCCATGAGTTCCTCGGCGTCGTCGAGGAGACCGGCTCCGAGGTGACCGGTGTGAAACGCGGTGACATGGTGGTCGCCCCGTTCACGTACTGCGACAACACCTGCGACTACTGCCGTAAGGGCCTGCACTCCTCGTGCCGCAACGGCGGCCGCTACGGCTGGAACGGCGTCGACGGCGGGCAGGGCGAGGCCGTCCGCGTACCCCAGGCCACCGGCACGCTGGTCAAGCTGCCCGTCGGCGAGGACTCCGAGCTGCTGCCCTCCCTGCTGTCCCTCTCCGACGTGCTGGGCACCGGCCATCACGGCGCCGTCACCGCCGGTGTCACCCGCGGGGACTCCGTCCTGGTGATAGGAGACGGAGCCGTCGGGCTGTCGGCGGTGCTGGCCGCGAAGCGGCTGGGCGCCGAGCAGATCCTCCTGATGGGCCGGCACACCGCCCGCACCGACCTGGGACGGGACTTCGGTGCCACGGACGTCGTGGCCGAACGCGGCGAGGAAGGCATCACGCGCGTCCGCGACCTGACCGGCAGCCGCGGAGTCGACCGCGTCATCGAAGCCGTCGGCACCGAGCAGGCCCTGCAGGCGGCCTTCGGTTCCGTCACCGACGGCGGCGCCATCAGCCGCCTCGGCGTGCCCCAGTACGAACTGGGCCCCATCGGTCCCGCCATGATCATGCGGAACATCACCCTGACCGGTGGTGTCTCCCCGGCCCGCGCCTACATCGAGGAACTCCTGCCGGACGTCCTCGACGGCACGCTCGCCGCCGGGCGCCTCTTCGACCGCACCATCGGCCTCGACGAAGTCCCGGGCGGCTACCGCGCCATGGCCGATCGAGAGGCCCTGAAGGTCCTCATCCGCCCCTGAACCAGACCGTGCCCGCTCCGGCAGACGGCCGGCGACGGCCAGAGCGCCGGAGCGGGCACGGTCCATCGGGCACGGTCCATCGATGGCCTCAGCTGCTCCCGAAAGGAAATCCCATGCAGTCCGTCGTCCTCAACAACGGCGTCGAAATGCCGATCCTCGGTTTCGGCGTCTTCCAGATCCCGCCGGAGCAGACCGAGCAGGCGGTCACCGACGCCCTCGCCGCCGGCTATCGGCTGCTCGACACCGCCGCCGCCTACCTCAACGAGGAGGCCGTGGGCCGAGCCATCAAGAACAGCGGCATCCCGCGCGAGGAATTGTTCGTCACCACCAAGGTGTGGATCCAGGACGCCGGTGAGGAGAACACCGAGCGCGCCTTCGAGACATCGCTGCGCAAGCTCGGCCTTGACCACCTCGACCTGTACCTGATCCACCAGCCCTTCGGCGACGTCCACGGCTCCTGGCGGGCCATGGAGAAGCTGGCCGGCGAAGGCCGTATCAAGGCGATCGGCGTCGCCAACTTCCAGCCCGACCGACTCGTCGACCTCATCGTCAACAACGACGTCACGCCCGCGGTCAACCAGATCGAGACCCACCCGTTCTTCCAGCGCGCCACCGACCAAGAGGTCATGCGCGAGCACGGGGTCCAGATCCAGTCGTGGGGCGGGTTCGCCGAAGGCCGCAACAACCTCTTCACGCACCCGCTCCTGAGCGAGATCGCCGCCAAGCACGCCAAGTCCGTGGCACAGGTCGTGCTCCGATGGCTGTCCCAGCGCGGCATTGTCGCGATCCCCAAGTCGGTCCGCGCCGACCGTATGGCGGAGAACATCGACGTCTTCGACTTCGAACTCACCGACGACCAGATGGCGTCCATCGCCGACCTGGACACCGGCAAGTCGCTGTTCTTCGACCACCGTGACCCGGCCGCGGTCAGCCGGCTCGCCGGCCTCCGCATCCACGACTGACCCGGCGGGCGACCCCGCCACCTCACCACACTCATGGCCGACGTGACCAGGAGCAGCGGATGGCGACGGGTGAACTCGACGCTCGGAAAGACAAACCCACCGCCGTGGCGTCGTAGCGGATATTCGGTTGACCGCGGTGGTGGGGGGCGGGCTAAGTTCCGCGCATGGCCGAGCTTCAGGGTTCGTACGACGATTTGTTCTCCGCGGTACCCGGCGCACTCGCCGAGTTGCTGGACGCCGGGGACGTGGGCGCCTCGGTGGCGGTCTTCGTGGACGGTGAGCCGGTGGTGGACGTCTGGGGTGGATTCACCGACACGGACCGCACGGTCCCCTGGCAGCGCGACACGATCGCGGGCGTCTGGTCGGTCACCAAGACGATGACGGCGCTGTGTGCCCTCGTCCTGGCCGACCGCGGCGAACTCGACCTGACCGCGCCCGTCGCCCGGTACTGGCCGGAGTTCGCCGCGGAGGGCAAGGGCGGGGTACTGGTGAAGCACCTGCTGGCGCACACCGCGGGCCTGCCCGAATGGGACGGACCGACGACGGCTGAGGATCTCTACGACTGGCCGTCCGCCACGGCGCGGCTCGCCGCGCAGGCTCCGCGGTGGGAGCCGGGCACCGCGGCCGGATACCACTCGCTCACCCAGGGGTTCCTCGTCGGCGAGGTCGTGCGCCGGATCACCGGCCGCACCCTGGGAGAGTTCTTCGCCGACGAGGTGGCCGGGCCGCTGGGCGCGGACTTCCACATCGGGCTGTCCGCCGAGCACGACCACCGGGTCGCGCTCTCGATCCCGCCGCTGTCGCGCGACGAGGACTACGTCTCGAGCGCGCCCAGCAAGACCGCGACCCCTACCGCCGGAGGTGGGATACGGGTCCGTGACGGGAACAGCGTCGCTTGGCGTCGCGCGGAGATTCCCGCAGCGAGCGGATACGGCAATGCCCGCTCGGTCGCGCTCGTGCAGTCGGTGATGGCGTGCGGCGGAGCGGTGCGCGGGGTGCGGCTGCTGTCGCAGGCGGGCTGCGACCTAGCGTGGGAGGAACAGTTCCGCGGCGAGGACCGCCTCCTGGGCATGCCGATGCGCTACGGCATGGGGTACGGCCTGTTCGGCAACACCTACGGCTGGAGCGGCTGGGGCGGCGCGACGGTCATGATCGAACCCGACGCGCGCATGGCGGTGTCGTACGTGCCGAACCAGATGCGCGAGCCGGGGGACGACTACCGGGGCCTCGAGGTCGTGATGGCGGCCTACGACGGGCTCAAGGGCCTGCGTGCCTGACTTGCCGTCGGGCACGTATCGGGATCCGGCGGAGGTCGGGTATCCGACCCGACCGACGCCTCCGCAAGGAGCTTCGAACCACGTCCCTCCTGACTCCCCGCGCACCCCGGCGATCGTCGAGTCCCGGCAGCATCGAAGGCGGGGTCCGTGGCGTTGACGCGGGCGGCGGTGTTCCGCTGTGAAACACAGGCCAAAAGCAAGGACATCGCAATCCCTGTCGGCACGCCGGAGCCACCCGGCGGTGCGGGGGCTCGGGTACGTGGATGGGCCGTCGGGTTCTGGGTGGCCGCCGCCTCCTCCAAGGGGAAGGTACGCCGGATCCGAACCCGCAGCCGTCCCTCCGTCAGGAGGCTCAGAATGTCCCGAAGGGCTTGGGTACCGCTCTCCCCCGGCACGCTCATGTGGACCTGGATGCCGGTGTCCGCGGCGTCGAAGGCCACGAGGGTGAGGACGCTCGCCGGGCCGCCCGCGAGTTCGATGGAGTCCGGGATCTCCCCGCGGCCGGAGGCGTCGAGGACCGCGTCGACGCCCTGGGGAGCGATGGCCCGTACGCGGGCGACCAGCCCCTCGCCGTACGTGACATGTTCCGCGCCGAGTGAGCGCAACTGTTCGTGGTTGGACTCGCTCGCGCTGCCGATCACTCGCGCGCCACAGGCCACCGCCAGCTGCACGGTGAACGTGCCCACCCCACCGGCGGCGGCATGCGTCAGAAGGGTCTCCCCCTAGGCCCTGTCGTCAAATTCCCGTCTGCCCCGCGACGCCATGCACGCGCCCCCAAGTTCTCGGCTTCGCTCGAACAGGGAGGGACCCCCTTC
>NZ_JBHVST010000133.1:0-23453 GCF_042885015.1 Streptomyces sp. NPDC058086
TTGTTTATAATAGACCGCCCCGGGCCGGCCTCACTGGTGGTTGGGGAGTAACCTGTACCCGCGTGGATTGCTGATCACGGGGTGCGTGGCGGCCCGGGCCGCATCGCACGCGATGTCACAGCCGGAGTTCCCGGCGCCCACCACCAAGACCCGCTTGCCCCGTAGCTCCTCCGCGCTGCGATAGCCGGCGGTGTGCCGGACCTCCCCGCTGAACTCCCCCGGCAACTCGGGAATGTTGGGGTGCCACTGGGCGCCCGTACACACCACGACCTGCCCATGCACGCTTTCCCGCCCGTCGGCCCTGGTGACCGTCCAGGTGCCGTCCGCGTTCTTCTCGACGCCTGCGACCTCGACGCCGAACTCGATCCGGTCCGTCAGCCCGTACGCGTCGGCGAAGGACCGCAGGTACGACAGGATCTGGCGGTGCGGCGGGTAGTCCGCGAAGTGGTCGGGCATCGGAAAGCCGCCGAAACCCGACAGGGTCCTGCTGGAGATGAAATGGGCCGACTCGTACATCGGGCTGCCGGGATTGTCGATGTCCCAGATACCGCCGGGCCCGCTGTGCCGCTCAAGATGCGTGTACGGCAGATTCCGCTCCGCCAGAGCCCTGGCGACCGCCAGCCCGGCAGGTCCCGCCCCGATCACACACGTATCAAACTGGCTTTCGTTCACGAGCCTGCCTCCTCATTCATCCCGCTTCACGGAGCGGGTGTGGGAGGAAACGTATTCACCCGCCGTTCAGCGTGAACTGACCCGTGCGGCCACGGACCGGACCTCAGCGGCCGCGCCATCACGGCATCCGTGTGCGCCTGGGCGGAGGCCGACCTGTTCGGACGACTTGTTCACAGGACTAAGTCGATATGATGCGCTCATGGCTCACGTTCCCGCGGCCGAGCGCCGCCCTCAGCTGATCAAGGCGGCCATCGACTTCATGACGCGGGAAGGAGTCGCGGCCGGAAGCACTCGCGCCATCGCCGCCGAGCTGGGGGTGGCCCAGGCCACGGTGCACTACACCTTCGGCACCAAGGAAGGGCTGTACCGAGCCGTGATGGAGCAGCTCACACAGGATCTGATCGCACAGGTCGAGCGGGCCGCGCCGGCCGACGCCGGATTCGAGGAGACGGCCGGCACGCTGGCCGCCGCCCTGTGGCGCACGGTGCGTGAGCAGCCCGCCAGCCATCAGCTCCTCACCGAACTGACCATGTTCGCGCTCCGCACCCCGGCCCTGAGCGAGGCCCTCGAGAGCCACTACCGAAGGGTGACCGAGGTGACGGCGCGGCTGGTGACCGAGGCGGCCGAGCGCACCGGACAGCAGTTGGCCCAGCCCGCGGAGACGATCGCCCGGTTCTTCCTCGCCGGGTTCGACGGGCTCACGCTGCAGCGCCTCTCGCACCCCGACGAGAAGGCCGAGCACACCTGCCTCCAGGCCTTCGTGTCCGCCGTGGTGGCCATGGCCGGCGGTCGGCTGGAGCTGGTGTCCGTACCGGCGAACTGACAACGGCGGGCGCGTGCACGGTCGTTGCCCTACTCCTCCACTATCGGTCCACCTGCCCCGCCGTCCGCGCTCCGGAACGGCTGGAACTCGAGGTTGCCCATGAGTTCGCTGGCGGCGCGTTTGCCGAAGCGGTACCGCGCCGCGGCGCTCACCTGACGCCGCTGACGCCGCACCGCGTACGACCGTACGGCCGTACGCGGACGTCGGGAAGATGTTGATCATCGATAGCGTCGCCGGGGCGTGCGCTCGGCGAACCGCCTGGCCTTACGACCACGCACGCGGACCCGCCCGCCGGGCACGACGAACTGACACGTCGCCACACCGACTTCCTCAGCCCGCACCGGGACGCGGTCCCGGGTGGAGCGATGAACTCCCCGCCAATCCAGGTGACTTGGCCGATGCCGAGGTCGTGGCCGAGCAGGCCTTCCCATCCGGTCGCGGCTCTGCAGGACGGTCACGGACCTGCCTGTCGCGATGAGCTTTCGGGCCGCGGTGAGCCCGGTCGATCCGGTGCCGATCACGACGACGCCGCCCTCTCCACCCCAGCGCCCGTTCGCGGCCTTGCATGCCGTGCGCACCGGCCACCCGTTCCCCCTGGCTCATGGCGGGCTTACGGCGAGAGTGACGCGGCCCCAGTCGAGCGACTCGGTCATCCGACTTGATCAGGTGATAAAGTCGGGTCATCGACCTAGGCACCCGTCGACATCAGGCCGTCACGTGGCCGGAGTCCGGTCTGCCTCCTTCCGCTTCTCTCCCCCACCCATGTCGTGCGCTCGGGTGTGCGGGACCGTCCTAGGGAGTTCGAATGGCCGTCCTGCTCCACCGGTTGGGCCACAGCGCCTACCGCCACCGAAAGCTGGTCCTGGGCATATGGCTCTTCGTCGTGGCCGCGCTCATCACATGCGTCAGCATCTTCGGCGGCAAGCTCGACGACCGCTTCTCGGTGCCCGGCACCGAGTCGCAGCGTGCTCTGGACAGCCTGAGCAAGACCCTCCCGGAAGCCTCGGGCGCGAGCGCCCAGATCGTCTTCACCGCCCCCAGGGGCCACCAGGTCACCGAGGCCCCGTACGCCGCGGCCATCGCTCGGACCGTGGCGGAAGCCAAGCAGGCTCCCCAGGTCGGTGAGGTCGTCGACCCCAGCGCCTCCGGTGCCGTCTCGGCCGACCGGACCACGGCGATCGTGCAGGTCCAGTACCCGGTGCAGAACGCGCAGGTCCACACCTCATCCGTCGACGTGATCGAGAACGCGGCGAAAGCGGCTGAGCAGGACGGGCTGAAGACCTCGGTCGGCGGTTCCGTCTACAGCAGCAAAGGTGTCCACGTCGGCCCGTCGGAGATCATCGGCGTGGCCGTGGCCCTGCTCGTCCTCGTCGTCACGTTCGGTTCACTGCTGGCCGCCGGCATGGCACTGTTGCCCGCGTTGATCGGTGTGGCAGTCGGCCTCACCGGGCTGCTCGCTCTCGCGCCCGCGGTCAGCATCTCCTCGACGGCCGTCACGCTCGCCCTCATGCTGGGCCTGGCCGTCGGCATCGACTACGTCCTGTTCATCCTGTCGCGCCACCGTCAGCAACTGGCCCGCGGAGCCGACCCGAAGGAGTCCATGGGGCTGGCCACCGGCACAGCCGGAAGCGCCGTGGTCTTCGCCGGCACCACCGTGATCATCGCGCTCGCCGCGCTGAGCGTCATCGGTATACCGTTCCTGACCACGATGGGGCTCGGGGCCGCCGGAGCCGTACTCATCGCCGTGCTGGCCGCGATCACCCTCGTGCCCGCCATCGCGGGATTCGCCGGCTCCCGGCTCACCCCCAAGCACGGCAGCCGCGCTGCGAAGCGGGCTGCGGACACCGAGGGAGGCACCGGACACACCGCCATGGGTGCCCGCTGGACGACGTGGGTCATCGCGAAACCGTTGCTGACGGTACTGGCCGTCGCGGGCGTCCTGGTGACCCTGGCCCTACCCGCCACGGACCTGCGCCTGGCCCTGCCCGACAACGGCTCCGCCCCGCACGCGTCCAGCGAACGCAAGGCCTACGACACGATCAGCGACAAGTTCGGCGACGGTTTCAACGGTCCGCTCCTCGTGCTGACCGAGACCAAGAACGGTACAAGTGCGGCGAGTTCGCGTGCCGGCGCCCTAGTAGCCCAAAAGCTGCGCACCCTCAAGAGCGTCGAGGCCGTCCTGTCGCCCCAGCCCACGAACGACCCGGCGCAGAGCGTCATCACCGTCCTCCCCGCGTCCGGCCCGGAGAGCGTCCTCACCGGCCAACTCGTCCGCGACATCCGCGAGGCGGGCGCCGACATCCGTGAGACCACCGGCGCCACCATCGCGGTCACCGGCACCACCGCGGTCAACATCGACGTCTCCAACCGGCTCAGCGAGTCCCTCCTGCCCTTCGTCGCCATCATCGTCGGCCTGAGCCTGATCCTGCTGATGATCGTCTTCCGCTCGCTGGTCATCCCCGTCAAGGCCGCCGTCGGCTTCCTGCTCTCGGTGGGCGCCTCACTCGGGCTGGTCGTCGCCGTCTTCCAGTGGGGCTGGCTGGTCGACGTCCTCGGTGTCCCCCGCAGCGGCCCCGTCGTCAGCTTTCTGCCGATCATCCTGATCGGTGTGCTGTTCGGACTCGCCATGGACTACGAGGTGTTCCTCGTGTCCGGGATACGCGAGGAATGGGCCCACACCGGCCGGGCCCGCCACTCGGTCGTCGATGGCGCGCGGCACAGCGTACGAGTCGTCACCGCGGCCGCACTGATCATGTTCACCGTCTTCGCCGGTTTCTTCCCCCTGGACGACTCCCTGATCAAACCCATCGCCTTCGCCCTGGCGGTCGGCGTGGCCATCGACTCCTTCGCCGTCCGTATGACGTTCGTACCTGCGGTGCTCGCCCTCGCCGGGCGGGGCGCCTGGTGGCTGCCGGCCTGGCTGGACGGGATCCTGCCCGACTTCGACATCGAAGGCACCAGGCTGCAGAAGGCCGCACCGACGGACCACAAGGAACCCCAGCCCGTCTCTTGAGCACTTCCGACGAGTTCGCGGCGCCGACCACATCGCGAGCGCGGGTGCCGGGATCCGGATCGGTCCCAGGTCCGGATCGTCGACCATCGGGAAGCGCGCGGTCGGCTCGCGAGGCGTTCCGGAAGTCGTGTGTGGCGGAACTGGCAGACCGCGTCGGCCTGACGGAGCACTCCTCTTCGGTGTGCTTCTTCCAGGAACGTCATCAGCCGCCACGGAAGGCGGACTGAGAGGCTGTGCCTCCCAGCAGGTAGCAAACCGGTCGTGGCTTCGACACGGCACACCGGCACATGATGAGCACAGGGAAATCAGACGACTGGGCGGACGAGAGTCGGTTACGGCCCTTGAGCCGGGAGCCTGCAGCCCGCAGCACCTGTCAGAACACTCTCTGCCGCGTTCCGCAGGACACATTCGAGTGTGCGCACCAGGGAATCGAGGTCAACTACCCCGCCACCTGGGCCGCTTGACGGGCTCTCGCCCCGATCCCGAGGGGATGCGGCGGCGACATCCCGGCGGGCACGCCATCGCCAACACCCTGTCGAACCAGTGCCCACACCGCGCACAGCCCGGAGGGATCCGATGAACCACAAGCGCCCGGCAACGGATCCGCTCACCGTGACCGTGCTTGTCTTTCCGGGGGTGCGGCTGCTCGATGTGACCGGACCCATCGAGGTGTTCACGACGGCGAACGAGTTCGGCGGGCGCTATCGGGTACAGATCGCATCCGAGGACGGAGCGGAGGTGATCACCTCCGCCGGGACCCGCCTCAGCGCCGACCTCTCCGCCGACGACGTACAAGAGACGTGCGACGTACTGGTGATCCCGGGCGGCCCGGAATGGGAAACGCTGATCAAGGACGACGCCCTTCTGGATGCGGTCCGGCAACTGAACGAGAAGAGCCGCTGCACGGCATCGGTGTGCACCGGAGCGTTTCTGCTGGCCGCGGCCGGACTTCTCAATGGCCGTCGCGCCGCGACGCACTGGCGGCATTCACGGCAACTGGCTTCTCGCTTCCCGTCCGTGCGGGTCCAGCCGGACGCCATCTTCGTGCGGGACGGACAGATGATGACTTCGGCAGGTGTCAGCGCCGGAATCGACCTGTCCCTGGCGCTGGTCGAAGATCACTACGGTGCGGAGGTCGCCCGGTCGGTTGCCAAGGACATGGTCGTCTTCATGCAGCGGCCGGGCGGCCAGTCCCAGTTCAGCGTCCGCTCCCGGGCGCCGCACACCCGCCAGGAGATGCTCCGCCGGGTCCTGGATGCCGTCGCCGAGAACCCCGGGGCGAACCACACACTCACGGCCATGGCCCGCAGAGCAGGCGTCAGTGTCCGGCACGTGACCCGGCTCTTCGACGAAGAGGTGGGAACCACTCCGGCCCGCTACGTCGAACAGGTCAGACTGGAAGCCGCCCAGGCGCAGCTCGAGACGGGTGACGACCCCCTGCCGCTAGTGGCACGGCGCACCGGGTTCGGCTCACCCGAGTCGCTCCGCAGAGCGTTTGTGCGACATCTGGGTGTGACACCTGGTGCATTCCGGACCAGCTTCCGTACGACCGGTGTGGGCACGAAGGATCCAGCACCCGCAGCGGTGTCCCCGTAGCCAAGACACGACAAGGCACGACCAACCGATGACGGCGAACTGGCAGCTCCCTGAGGCCGGATCAGCCTACATGTCCCACCCCGGACCAGCAGCAGAGGCCAGACCTCACATCCTCGGCCTGAGAGCCCCGACAGCCCCGCCCCGACGGACTGAGCATCGTGGCGACGATGCGGCGTGGCCACCTGTGGGAGTCCAGCATCCCGTCCGGCATCGCCGAGAACTCGGCCGCTCCACACGATCAGATCCTGAGGGGTGACGCGCCTCACTTCCGTGGACCATGGGCGTCATGTGCGGCCACCCTGCTCTCTGCCGTCGCCGCGCGGCGCTGTGATCGTCAGCGGTAGGTGGCCGGCTCGCATCCGTGGGCTCCAGATGGCCCAGGTGACGAGGGCGCCGGGCATGTCGAGCGGGGCCGTCGAATATTCCCGTGCCGTGCCGGTCGGTGGAAGTGCAGACTCGCTCCATGGCGGACATACACGCATTCCGGGACGCGGTCAGCCGCTGGGCGGCCGGCGGTCCCGGCGGACCGGCGAATGATCTGGTTGTGCAACTGGGGCTGCGGACGGCGGTGCTGCTGGAAGGGCCGAGTGACCTCGCGGCCGTCGAGGCGCTGGCCGCACGGCGTGGCCGGGACCTGGCCGCCGAAGGGGTGTGCGTCGTGCCGATGGGCGGGGCGATGAGTGTCGGCCGCTACGCCGGTCTTCTTGGGCCACCCGGGCTTGGCCTACGCCTGAGAGGACTGTGCGACGAACGCGAGCAGCGCTTCTACGACCGTGGCCTGAAGCGGGCCCGGGCGCCGCACCGGGGCTTCTTCGTGTGCGTGGCGGACCTGGAGGACGAGCTCATCCGCGCGCTGGGCACGGCGCGCGTCGAGGAGATCATCCGGGCCGAGGGCGACCTGCGGCCCTGGCAGACCTTCCTGCACCAGCCCGCACACCACGGTCGGCCCCGGCAGCAGCAGTTGCGGCGCTTCCTCGGGACGAAGAAGGGCCGCAAGATCCGCTACGGCCGTCTCCTGGTCGAGAACCTCGACCCCGGACAGGTACCGGCCCCGCTCGACGACCTCTTCACGAGTCTGTGACCGACGCGCGAAAGCGCGGTCACAGCCGCTTCGGACGCTCTGTCCTGACGTCCGTCCGAGGTGGCCAACTGGAGCTGCCAACGGCCATCTGTGAACGGGTGTCAGTGGGTGTGGGGATCGTTCCCGGGGCCTGCCTGCGTGCGGAGTGACTCCTGTTGCCGCCAGGTCCCGGGAGGCTCCCCGTGGTGGCGCCGGAAGGCCGCCGCGAACGCGTAGGGCGAGCTGTAGCCGACAGTGCGGGCGATATTGGCCATGCCGAGCTCGCCGGTGCGCAGGAGGTCGCGGGCCAGAGCCATCCGCCAGTCGGTCAGGTACTGCATGGGAGTCTGGCCGAGGGCGTCGCGGAAGGTCCGTGCGAAGGCCGCGCGGGACACGCCGCTGATCGCGGCGAGTTCGGGGACCGACCAGGGATGGCCGGCGTTCTCGTGCATGGCCTGCAGCGCGGCGTTCAGCCGGGGATCCGCGGATGCCCGGTACCAGCGGGGTGCGGTCGGGCTGTGGCGGAAGTCGTTGCGGATGGCGAGCACCAGGAGAACGTCGAGGAGCCGGTCCAGCACGGTGGGCTGGCCGGGCTCGGAGGCGGCCAACTCGTGCGACAGCAGCGCGATCACATCTCTCAGCGGATCACCCACCGCAGCTGACAGGGTCAACACCTGCGGCAGTGCCTCCAGCAGCCCGCTGCCGATGTCGCCCGAGAACCGGTAGGCGCCGCAGAGGAAGACCGTCGCCCGCGGGTCCTCGGAACTCCCGTCGTTGGCGTGCCGGGCCCGGAAGTTCTCCGGTTCGAGGCAGTCGGCGCCCGGCTCGTGCCCGATGTGGTGATCGGGGCCGCCGCGGACAAGCGTCACCTCCCCCGGCACGAGTTCCACCGCGCTGCCGGGGTCGTCCAGCCACAGCCATCCCCTGCCGCGGACGACGGTGTGCACGGCCAGCTGGATCGAGCCGGCCAGCCGCAGCCCCCACGGCGGCTCGGCCACCGTCCGGGCGAAGACGGCGCCGGAGGCGCGTGCCCGCGCAAGGCGATCGTGCAGTACGTCCACGCAATCAGTATCAGCGAGACAACCACGCTGAGCAAAGGCCTGAGCGTCTGACGTAAAAGAACGAGCCATACACGCATTGATTCACTCGTAGCGCGCTCTCACGATTGATCCATGACTGGATCACCGCAGACCACACTCGTCCTCGGCGGCACCGGCCGGACCGGCTCGCTCGTGGCGAGGACGCTCGCCGAGCGGGGGCTGAGCACCCGCACCGCCGCGCGCCACGGCGCCGACGTGCTGTTCGACTGGGACGACCCGACCACCCATGCCGCAGCCCTCGCCGGAGTCGACCGTCTCTACCTCGTCACACCCGTCCTGCGGGTCACCTACGCCGAGCAGGTCGCCCGCCTCCTCGACCTCGCCGAAGCCGCCGGGGTCCACCACGTCACGTACCTCAGCACCTACCGCGCCGACCAGGCGCCACCGGAGGTCGACATCAGGGCCGTAGAGGCCGACCTCTCCGCCCGAGCAGCCATCACTCACTCCATCCTGCGCCCCGCCTGGGTGATGCAGAACTTCAGCGACGCCCACGTACCGGTCGTCGACGGGGTGATCACGGTCCCCGCCGGCGGCGGCAGGGAGGCCTTCGTCGACGCGGCCGACATCGCCGCGGTCGCCGTCGAGACGCTGCTCGCCCCCGACGCCCACGCCGGCGCGCTGTACGCGCCCACCGGCCCGCAGGCCCTCACCGTCGGCGAAGTCGCCGACACCATCGCCGCCGTGACCGGCCGACCTGTCACGCACCACGACATCGACCCCGACGTATGGATCGACGGCGCGGTCGCTGCCGGACTCGTCCCGGCCGAATACGCGGTGCTGCTCCGCTGGCTGACCGGCAGCGTTATCTCCGGCTACGGTTCCACGCCCAACGACGACGTCGAGAAGGTCACCGGTCGACCGCCTGCCACCTTCCACGACTTCGCCCGGCGCAGCGTCCACGCCTGGACCTCCCCGGTGGCGGGGTGACCATGTCCATCGACGACGTCACTGACTTCGCAGCGCTGGACCCGTTCTTCCGGATCATCCGGGAGGGGCTGGCGGGCCTCGTCGACGGTGAGCACTTCTTCGACCTCCTGGCCGAGGAGGTGGTCTTCGAGTACGTGATCTCCGTACCCGGCTACCCGAGCCGGGTTCAGGGACGCCGCGCGGTTGCCGACCTGTACCGCGGCTACGGCGACGCCATGGTCCTGCACGGCGCGGACGGACTCGCTGTCCACCAAGACCTCCAGACGTCCGTGGTCGTGCTGGAGTACGCGGTGCACGGACGGGCGGTCCGCACCGGGCGTGCCTACGACAACCACTTCGTCTCCGTGATCACCGTCAAGGACCGCAGGGTGACGCATTGGCGGGACTACCTGGACCCCGTCGCCGTCTTCCGCGCCATCGGATGGCCGGAGAAGGATCGCTAGAGGAGGAACAGTTCGAACCTGCCGACAAGCCTGTGAGGCCTCCCTCTCTGCTGAACGGAAGCTCGGACGCCACCGCTGCCGAACCCTGCCCCGGTCCGAACGTCTGGCGCTTGAGCAGCATGCTCCGGGCGGTGTACTCGTCTAGAGGCCGGGGTTTCGAGGCTGCCCGGGGTCGGCTACGACGGTGCCGGCTCGGTCGGCTTTTGGAGGGTGGTGATTCCGGTGAGGATGAGGTCGATGCCGGCGAGGAACTCTGTTCGGTCGTCGTGGTCGCGTAGTTGGTCTGCGACGTTGCGGGTGAACGGAAACTCGTCGGGATCGAGGTGTGCCCATGCAACCGAGGCGGTGTTGAGGAACTCGGTCCGGTTGGTGTCCGCGGACGTTGGCGTGAACATCCCGCCCTGTTCTCAGGGGCCTCGTGCCTCCCGAACCGGTGTCGAGGCGCCGTCCGTTCTCGTGGACGAGGCCACCCAACAGGTGCTGTGCGGAGGTGACTTGCTGGGTACGCTGCGATCATGCCGCGCTTGGTGGACGTCCCTGGGTACGTACGCTTCTGGACCGCCTCCGCAGTATCGGCTTTCGGCTCGCAGGTCTCCGGGCTTGCCCTGCAGATCCTCACCGCCGTCACGCTGAGCGCGTCTGCCACGGAGGTAGGCCTGGTCAGTGCGGCCCGCTGGGCTCCCTACCTGCTCTTCGGCCTCGTGGCCGGGGTACTGGTAGACCGCTGCCGGCACAAGCCGATGATGGTCACCATGGATCTCGGCAGGGCTGTCCTGCTCGCTGCGATCCCTCTGCTGTACGCACTGGACCGGCTCAATATCGCCGCACTGTGTGTGTGCGTCTTCGCCTTCGGAGTGCTGTGCCTGTTCTTCGACGCGGCCAACCAGTCCTACGTGCCAAGGTTGGTACCCCGTGAGCTCCTCAACGCGGGGTACGCCCGTTTAGAACAGGCCAACGCAGTGTCCGGTTCGACCGGTCCGCTGATCGCCGGAGCGCTGATCAGGTTCATCGGGGCGCCGCTTGCCGTGCTGGTGGACGCAGTCACCTATCTGGTGTCCGGGCTGCTGCTGGTCTCAGTGAGGGCGCACGATCCCCTCCCCGATCGAGGTGCGCGGCGCAGCCTCGGCAGCGAGCTGCGCGAGGGGGTCGCCTGGGTCTACCGCCATCGGACGCTGGCCTCCATCGCGCTGACCTCGCACGCGATGCTCCTCTTCAACACCATCGTGAGCACGGTCTTCGTGGTCTTCGCCCTGCACGAGCTGAAAATCGGAGAATTCGGCCTGGGCGTCGCCTACGCCTGTGCGGGCGCCGGCGCGGTGCTTGGTGGCGCGCTCTCCGGACGGGTGGCACGAAGACTGGACGTCGGCGCCACCCTGATCGTGTTCCGAGTTCTCGCCGCCGTCGCCTGGCTGCCGATCGTCCTTGCTCAGCGTGGACCGTGGGCGCTGCCTTCGGTATCTCTGGCATTCTTCGTGGTGTCCATGGCCATCACCATCGAAAGCCCGGTGGAGATGAGCTATCGCCAAGCCGTAACGCCCGACCGGCTCCGCGGTCGGATGAACGCCACCATCCGCTCCTTCAACTGGGGGATGGTGGCCGTGGGGGCGCCCCTCGGTGGACTGCTCGCCGACCAGGTCAGCTACCGGTTCGCCCTGTGGGTGGGACTCTGTGGAGCGGTCATCCAGGCACTCGTACTCGCGACTTCCCGCACCCGGAACGCCCGCGCCGCCGATGAACTCGAACCCGTGGCGACCGTGTAAGACATGCCGGAGCAGGCGGAGGAAGATCGTCGGGCGGAAGCGGAGCATCGTCGTCGACACCGTCGGCCTGCTGCTGACCGTGCTGGTCACCGCCGCGAGCCGGGATCGCCTGGCACCGGTAGGTACCCAGGGCGAGCTGTGCCGTCACAGCAGACTCCCCACGTCGGCGGCCTGCCGGGCAACGCGCGCCTGGACCGGCCCAGCAACCGCCTCCCCGTCGACCAGCGGGCGCAGCACCAAGGGCGAAGCGGGTGCCAGCGTTGTTGCACGGCTTCGGTGTGCTCGCGGATGCCTTCGGTGTAAGTGAGCCAGGTGGAGACGTCGGCGATGCGGGCGGCTGCGGCGTGGGTGATCTTCCTGCCCTGCTGTTCCAGGATGGTGAGTGCGGTCAGGGCCCACTGGCGTTTGTCGAGGCCGGCGCGGCGGCGAGGGTGTGCGGGTTGCCGCGATCAGCCGGTGGCCGTTGTCCTGTCCGGGCATCCACTCCGACGCCGAGGCAAACCCCCGAATCAGACAGAACCCGTACGCCACTCCCCAGGACGCGACCCCAGGCGCCAGTCACCCACGGCGCTGCGCCGTAGCCGGCGGACCTCGATCCAACGTTCGTCAACCAAGGCGAACGCGCGCCTCTCCTGCTCCCCCGCACTGCGGGCCTGTTGGGCCGCCAACTGTGTGGCATGCTCACCATCTGCGGCCCGGGGAACTACGTAGTAATGCCGCGTCAGCGTGCCGGTGGCAGTCCGGAAACGGAAGCCCACCAGCCACTGCTCGTCACTGTGCGTCGAAGCCGGAGGACCGTCCGCGCCAGGACTGTTTGGAGAGTTCGTTGGCTTCATGCAACAGGCGGGATCCGAAGGTGTGGTCAGGGTTGTCATGGGGAGCCAATCTCAGAGCCGGCTGGTCTGTGCGGTTGGTTCGTCGTGTCGGCTGAGCGCTTTCTCGAAGACTGCGGCCACCGCCGACAACTTCGAGTCTCCCCAGATGCCTGATGGGCAGGAAGGCCGAGGATTTCCTGGGAGAAGCAGTCCCAGGCAGCAGATCCCCCCGCTGAACCCGGCACGCACCACCGGGCAAGGCAAACAGGTGGAGGACCCTGGCCGCCGGCCAGAAAGGCAAGTGCTTGCCACGCGAGGGCCGTTGTCGAGTGATCACCGTGGTTTCGGCCTGCTCGGGCCGGGCTTCTTCCACCCCCGGATGCCATGTCCGCGAGCCCCGACCGGACGGGGGGACCGGCCGGGGCAGTTCGTGGTCACGAGGCTCCGTCCTCAGTGATCACCCGGACCATGGATCACGGCAGCATCCCTCAGCGTGGGTGCGTTACACCCAGGAAGAACCGATAGCCGATCGGTTCATCAGTGGAAGACCAGAGGGCCGATCTCCTGCTGTGCGAGGTCGATCAGGAGGCTCAGCCCTTGGCCTTGCACAAGAGCCTCAGGATCTCCCTGGGCGTCAGGGTTGTAGTCGGGATGGCTGACGGTCTCTCCAAGAGCTTCCGCGATCGCCTCCTCATTGTCAGCGGCCAGAGCACAGGCCAACGCCAAGGTGGCCGCCCGAGGGGTCCCCGGCCACACAGTGGCCAGGCTTGCGATCCGCGTGATGACATCAGTCCCGGCGCAGGCAGCCGCAAGCACGGCAAGCGCGAACCGCATCACTTCAGGCTCCTCGTCCCATTGCGCAAACAGGCGGGGAGCTTCCCCTCGAACGGCTTGCCGGACCGCTCGCTCGCTGTCGGTCTGCTGTCGCAGCACAGCCTCGGTACTGACGAACCCCTGCGGATCCAGCGCCTCCTCACGCAGCGCGGCCGTCGCCGCTTCGGCCAGCGTCACCGTCAGTGCGGCACGGACAGCGGCAGCGGCTTGACTGTCGACGACCACGTCCGCGAGAAGCACCGCCGCACCTGCGGTGGCAGTGTCCAGTGCATGGGCATGAAGCAACTGGTCGAAGAGCTCACCGAGCAATTCCGAGTCGTCGGCGAAAGCGTCGATGTCCTCATCCAGCCACTGCGTCATCGAGGCCGGCACAGGCAGATGTGCGGCTAGCCGTCGCGAAACGGCAATCCGCAACCGGTCCAGAAGCGGGGCTGCCGTCTCGTAAGGCTCACCACCGGCCAAAACCGGCAGCGAGCTGGAGAGCGGGGTGACGTCATCCATGTTCGCGGAGCTTACGTGGGAGCGCATTCGCTCTCTTGGCCGGCTGCTTCCACGATGATCGGCCGGACAAGCTGCAGTGCTGCTCCGCAGAAGTTCATGGAGGGCGTTGCCCCATCGTGGTCGGCAAGGTGCTGGCGCCCGCTCGGTCACCGGAATGACCTTCCCGTTTTGGATGCGGAGGGCGTTGAACTGATCGCAATGCGCTTTGGTGGGCGGCTGCTTCGCCAGGCGAGGCGTGCCTGAGGCGCGACGCCCGGGCCGGTTGTCCCAGGGCACCCCGGATGGTGGGGGCAGAGACAGGATCGCTGGTCCGTCAGGTGCCCGGAAGCTGGACGAAGACCGAGGCGGACCGATGCAGGAGCATGACGCGGGTGCGCTCGGCCCGGCAGGGGCTGAGCGCGAGGGGGTCAGGCCGCGGTGTCCGGTTCGTTGGGTGCGGCGGTACGGATTTGGTCTGTGACGGGTTCGGTCGACCACGTCGCCAGGAGCCGCAGGGCGGTTTCGGAGGAGGAGCCCGGCTCGGTGCTGTAGATGAACAGGGTCTGATTGCTGTCGCCGGGCAGGGCGAGAGCTTGGTAGGTGACCGTGAGGTCCCCGACGACGGGATGGTGGTAGCTCTTGGTCCCCTCGGTTCGCTCGTGGACCCTGCGCTCGGCCCAGTACGCGCGGAAGTGCTCGCTGCGCACGGCGAGTTCGCCGACCAGTTCACCTAGCAGCGGGTCCTCGGGGTGGCGCCCGGCGTCCATGCGCAGCATGGCGGCGGTGTCTGCGGCGACGGTCTCCCAATCCGCGTACAGCTCGCGGGCGGCGGGGTCGAGGAAGAGGAACCGGCTCTGGTTGCGCTCGTTCGCGGGCATGGCGTCGAAGTCGGCGATCAGTGCACGAGCGAGCGGGTTGGAGGCCACCACGTCGGTGCGCCGGCCCAGGACGAATGCGGGACAGTAGGCGGCGTCCAGGGTGGTCAGCAGTTGGTTGGCGGCTGGGCTGACCTGTTCGGCCGGGGAGGGCGTGGACCGCCGGGGCAGGGTCGGGCGCCGGTTCGCGAGATCGAAGAGGTGTGCGCGTTCGGTGTCGTCCAAGCGCAACGCTGTCGCCAAAGACTCGAGGATCTCCGGCGAGGCGGTACGGCTGCGCCCCTGCTCCAGGCGCGTGTAGTAGTCGACGCTGACGCCTGCCAGCTGGGCGAGCTCCTCACGACGCAGGCCCGGGACGCGACGCCGGGCGGTCTTGGGCATTCCCGCGTCTGCGGGACTGAGTCGGCCCCGGCACGAACGGAGAAACTCTCCCAGCTCCACGATCTGGTTCATACCGTCATTCTCCGCGACGCCCGCGGGCATGGACAGGCGCAAGGGTGGCCGTAATACACCCAGGAAACAAAGGACCAGTCTCGCGGCTGTGAGCGGACGCGTTATCCGGCTTCCTTCACCCGCGGCATCGCATTCCCCGGTGTGGGATCAGCCGGAGCTGGTCGTTTCCCGGGCCGTCATGTCAGGAAGGTCACGAAGGCGCCGCGAAATGCCGGTACCGACGGGCGGCATCACGTTTCGAGGAAGCGAATTTGTGAGCCGCGCGGAGCTGGCAGGCACGCCGCCGCTGTGACGCGGCAGGTCTGTGATGCGGGCGTCCTGCGCATCCTCTGCCTCCGGGACTCGCCCTCAGTCCGGGCCGACGAACGGGGCACGCTGGAGAGTCGGCCCCGCGCTCAGGGAGCCGAGCAACGCCAGAGCGTCGGCGGAGGGGCTGCCGGCCTCGGCCTGGTAGACGATGACTTGCTGGCCGGGGGCGCTGTTGACGGTGAAGGCTTCGTAGTGCAACTCCAAGTCACCGACCTCGGCGTGGTGGAAAAGCTTGGCCTCGCGGGTCTTGCCCCGTACGTCGTGGCGGACCCATAGTGCACGAAACTCGGCGCTTTTCATTGACAGTTCGCCCACGATTTCGATCAGCCGCGGGTCGTCGGGATCGATACCGGCCGCCCGTCGCAGTGCGGCCACGCATGATTCGGCGGCACGGTCCCAGTCACGGTAGAAGTGATGCGCGGACGGGTCCAGGAATGTCATGCGCAGCAGGTTGTCGCAGGAGTTGAAGCCCGCGTACAGAGCGGCAGCGAGCTGGTTGCGGGCCAGGATGTCCAGGGCGCTACCCAGGACGAAGGCGGGTGTATCGCTCCAGGTGTCCAGGAGCCGCCGCAGGTACGGGCCGACCCGTTCGACGCGGGGCGCGCGACGGGTGCGGCGTGTACTGGGGGTGGCCACGCGGTAGAGGTGTGCCACCGCGTCGTCATCCAGGCGCAGGGCCTTGGCCACGGCTTCGAGCACCTGCCGCGAGGGATGCCGTTCGCGGCCCTGTTCCAGGCGCATGTAGTAGTCGGTACTCACACCGGCCAGGGTGGCGACTTCCTCGCGGCGCAGACCGGGCACCCTGCGGCGGCCGGACGTGGGGAGCCCGGCGTCCTCGGGGCGCAGTTGAGCGCGCCGTGCGCGGAGGAAGCCTCCCATCGCATTCTCGGCGACGGGGTGCTTGTCTGTGTCCATGCCATCGAGGTTAGAGCGGCTCGGCACCCGGTGGCGGGCCGAAAGGGGGGTGCGCTTCTCCCAGGAATTCCGGCCCCTTGCAGGGCCGTAGCCTGATCGCCCGAATGGCGCGCGCCACAAAACGAGACGGACTCCGGCTCTGCCTCTGGGCCCCACGCCACGCCTGCGCCCGGGTGGACTCCGCGGGCGGCCCTCCCCGGCTGTCCTGGCTCTTTTGGGCGGTGTGCCCCGCATGCCGTGGACGGGCACGATGAATCCGGTGCGGCTCGGTGCCACCCGCTGTCCGGCAGTCCTCCCACCCTCCTGGCCTGCGAAGGCTCATCTCAGCGCTACCGCTCGACCTGCGCGTTCTCGCGGCTGCCCGCCGCGTGTCTCATCCGATGGGCTGCCGCGTCCTCAACACCGTCCAGACCTGTCCGGCCCGGCCTTGCGTCCGGTTCCTCACCGGCATGATCGTGCAACGCGGTCCGTTCGCTGTCGCCTCGACCCGTAGAGGGCCGGCGGCCAAAGGTGCCCTGAGCAACCTGGGAACATTTCTCCCAGGAAACTCCTGGCCTTCCTGCCTCTCGCGATGCCTCGCAGAATCGAATGCATCGGAGGAAAACCCCGATGGAAATGTGAACGAGAAGCAGAGAAAGAGGCCTGATCGTGGCTACTTGGTTCGTTACCGGAGCATCCCGAGGTATCGGTGCGGAGATTGCCCGCGCTGCGCTGGCGGAAGGCGACAATGTCGTGGTCGGCGTACGGAACCCGGAGCGGGTACCGGCCGATTTGAAGAATTCCGACAAGGTGTTCGCGGTCGCGCTGGATGTGACCGACAACGACAGCATCCCGCAGGCCATCGAGGCGGCCGTGGACCGGTTCGGCGGCATCGACGTCCTGGTGAACAACGCCGGCCGCGGCCTGCTGGGTGCCCTGGAGGAAATCACCGACGCGGAGGCCCGCTCGCTCTTCGACCTCAACGTCTTCGGCCTGATCAACGTCACCCGCGCCGTCCTGCCCGTCATGCGCAAGCAGGGCTCCGGAAAGCTCGTGCACATCGGCTCACGCTCCGGCTTCGAGGGAGAGCCCGGCGTCAGCCTGTACTCCGCGTCGAAGTTCGCGGTCGCCGGCATCAGCGAGGCTCTGTCGGCGGAGCTGGCCCCGTTCGGAATTCAGTCCATGGTCGTCGAACCCGGTGTGTTCCGCACCGACTTCCTCGACGCCAGTTCCCTGACCGTGGCCGCAACCCGTATCGCCGACTACGACGACACCCCGGCCCACGTGACCCTGGACTGGATCGACAAGGCCAACCACGCCCAGCTCGGCGACCCCGTCAAGGGCGGCGCCCTCATCGTCGAGGCCACCTCAGGCGTCAAGCTCCCCACCCATCTCTACCTGGGCCGCGACACCCTCGAGCGCCTCGATGTCAAGTACCAGCAGGTCCAGGACGACCTCGCCCCCTGGCGCGAGAAGTCCGCAGCCACCGCCCACGACGACGCCGCCTGAGTCCGCTGATCGCCGGGGTACGCGCCCTCGCCCATGTGCGCGGGGCCGCACGACTGCTCGGCTCGGTCAGCTCCCCCTCGCGGCCCGGCCGGGCACCCCCGGCCCACTACGGATCCGCCTCCGTTCGCCACTTCCATCACTTCACCACAACAGCTCGCGGCCTTCCTCGAACAGGAACGGTACGGCTGGAAGACCTGGACAAGGTCTGTGCGGCGCTGGGCTGCAGGGTGGCCGACCTGGCTGACCCTGTTTCCCCTCCGGCGGCGCCTGGAACGCAGCGATGCCCGGCGGCCCAGTGGCCGCACCCGGCCTGAGGAGGCACATCTGCAGGAGCTCGCTGGGTAGCGGGCGACCGGAGCGGGTTCCGAGGCTGATGCCGATCGCGTTCCCGCTGCCCAATGGCATCACCAAGGACAACACGTTCCGTGTCACGTGGACCTCGTACGGCACGCCGACCCGCATGCACTCGTAACTCTCCCTGGAGTGCATGTTGGCCTGCGAGGGCTCCGATTGGCGGCCGCCGAGGCGGTGGGGGGCGCCGCTGTTGGTGACTGAGATTGACAGCCGGGGCGGGCGGGTCAACGGCAGGCGGGTGCAGTGGCATACGCAGCGGCCCGCTCAACGCCGCCGTCTCGTGGCATTCCGACGGCGGCTCGATGTTCCCGGCCGCCCGGTCCGACGGCGGCCCGTTCACCGCCTGGTCCAGCATCTTCGAGGATGCCTCAAGGTCGCCCAGACCTCCGACCGCAGTCGGCCACTGTCGGGAATGTGTGAGTCGGCACGCTGCCCGCAAGCCACCCAACACCCCTGCCGTCGGGAAGTGCGGGCGTCCGCAGCCGCCGACAGCCGGGCTTTCATCAGCGAGATCGGCCGCGGGCAGAACCACCGAACGAGCCCGGCTCGAGGCCGAAATGGAACGCGTTGAGCGCATCGTCGCCGCGATCGACACCGCTGCCCTGGCCGCCGACCACGCCAGGGGCTCATGGGAACGCTCAGTGGCGCCGAACGCCAGCACGACGAGGACGCGATCCGGGCGGCCATGCACCGCCTCGTTCGTTGCGAACTCCCGCCCGGCGGACGATGCGACCTGAAAACACTCGCCGCGGGGGCCGGGGCAGTCCCCGACCCCGGGGGTACTCAGATCGAACGGAAACCTCCAGCACGAACCGCCCGCCCACCTGGCCACGGTCCCCCGCGACCCAGGCACCGTCATCGGCTCCTGCAGCTGACCCGGCCAGCACATGCCATCACACATGGACACACTCCCCAGCCCACCCCGACAGGGGGGCGGCCGGAATAGGGCAGAAAGGGGCAGAAAGGGGCAGCGGGGGCGATCGACGCAGGCGTCGGCGCGTTCGCGTCTGGCGTTGGCAGAAGCCCGGCCAAAGGCTCAGCAGGAACAGTAACCTGCCGCTCAGAGCGCGTCCGTGAACCGGTCAGCTCGACGTGGTCCGTGCCGGCTGGGCCGAGGGCTCCCCCTGCCGCGATGAGTTCCGGCCGGGTCGCGAGTCTGTTCTGGTGACCGTCGTAGGGCGTCGTAGGGCGTCGTACGACGCTGCCCGGCACGAGACACCACGGAGGACACCATGACGACCACGCCGAGTGACCCGACCACCGCACTGTCCGGCCGCCCACCCGTCGTTGACCTAGCCGCCTGGCAGACCGCCCGTGACGAGCTCCTGGTCCGCGAGAAGGCCCACACTCGCGAGGGCGACGCCCTCGCCGCGGCCCGCCGTCGGCTGCCGATGGTCGAGCTCGACGGGACGGTCGAGGTCGTCGGACCCGACGGCCCTGTCCCGTTCCTGGACCTGTTCCAGGGCCGCGACGAGCTCGTGGTCTACAAGCACATGTGGTACGACGGCGCGCCGCACCAGGGGCAGTGCGAGGGCTGCACCACCACGGCCTGGCATGTGAAGGACGCCGTCTACCTCAACGCCCGGGGCGTCTCGTTCGCCATCCTGACCTCGGGCCCTTGGGACGAGGTGGCTACCTACGTCGAGTTCATGGGTTACACCCAGCCCTGGTACTCGGTGCGGGGTGTGGAGGCGCCGGTCGGCAGAGGAATGGGGCACATCGTCTCCTTCCTGCGCGACGGCGACCGCGTGTTCCTCACCTACTCCACGACGGGCCGTGGCAACGAGCCGGTCAACGGGTCCCTCAGCCTGCTCGACATGACGCCCTACGGCCGCGGCGAGGCGTGGGAGGACGACCCCGAGGGCTGGCCCGAGGGGCGCAGCGCGTGCTGGTCCTGGCGCTCGGACGCCGACGGGAACGCCACCTGGGGCCCGACCAGCCGCCCCGTGCCGCAGTGGACCCGCCCCGGCGCGACCCCCGTGGACACCCTCGGTCGGCACGGCGACCAGCACTGACGCGCCTTCGTCTACGGCGTCAGCAAAAGGTGTCACTACCGGGCGGAATCTCCGGACGAGACGAACGGCCCCCGCGCGATCGATCGGTGGGCGGTTCGCCCGGAAGGTGAAGGACTCCTGGTAGGAGATGTGCGAACTGGGCTTGCCAGTCCTACCAGGAGTCCGGGTGCACGTATCGCCCAAGTGCCAGTACTCGTCAGTCCTGCTCATGGCCGGGGTCGGGACCGGCGCCTGGTCCTGGACGCGATCTTCTACCTGGTTCTCGGCGGGATCGCTTGGCGGGCCCTTCCGTCCGACTTCCCGCCGCACCAGACCGTCTACGTCCTGTTCCGCCGGTGGACCCGCGGGCGGCCGTGGTGCCGGATCCACGCAGCGCAGCGTGAACGTGCACGTCTGGTCGACGAACGTGGCCCGGTGCCAACCGCGGCCGTGATCGACTCCCAGACCGTCCGCGCCGCCGACACCGTCCCGACCGCCGGCAGCGGGTACGACGACGGGGAGAAGATCAAGGACCGCAAGCGGCACATCGCGGTCGACACCGGCGGGCTACTGCTTGCCGTCGTGGTCACGAGCGCCTCCTTGCAGGACCGCGACGGTGCGTTCCGCATCGCCGCCGCTCTGCGCGAGGCGTTCTCCACGATCACCCTGGTGTAGGCCGACGCCAGGCACACAGGCCGGTTCGTCCGCGACGCACGCACGATCTGAGACCTGGCCGTGGCGATCGTCAAGCGCCCCTGCCGGCCCAAGGGCTTCGTCCTGCCCCACCGCTGCTGGGTCGTGGAACGCTCCTTCGCCCGGCTGACCAAGTTCCGCCGCCTCGTACGCAACTACGAGACCCTCCCAGCCATCCCCGAAGCTGCTCTGCGCCGTGCTTCCCCGACCGGTAGTCCGCACTCGTGGCTAAAAAGCCGCCACGCGGACACAATCGAGGCCACCGAGGTCGGGCTCACCAGCACCGCGGCGCCACCCTCAGGCACTCGCAGGCACTCGCCATACGGATTCCCGACGGGCGGATCGCACCGTCAACTACCCCGCCACCAGGACATACATCGAGCGAAAGAGGAATCCAGCACTAGGTCGTGTCTCAAAGTCAGCTTCCCTACTCCATGGCCAACGGCCTTGCCCGGCTGCCCGGACAGGGTCGGCCCTGAAATCATTTCGCCCGTGATCGCCTCGTCCGGTACGGTCGCGGGATTGTTTTCACTGCTGGGAGCCCACGAGGTTCGCGTGTGGCCTCCCCGGCAGTTCCCAGGATGAGGGCAGGTTTCGTTATGGCATGTCGTATCAGTGAGCTCGTGCTCGGTTGCCGCGACCCTGAGGTGCTGGCGCGGTTCTGGTGCGAGGTGCTGGACTTCGTCGTGCTCGATCGCGAGGACGACGGCACGCTGGAGATCGGGCCGCGCGAAGGGTTCGGCGGTCCGCAGCCGACGATCATCCTCAGCCGCAGGGATGAGCCGGAGAAGGGGAAATCCCGGCTGCACATCGACGTCAACGCCACCGACCGCGATCAGGACGCCGAGCTCGAACGCCTTCTGAAGCTTGGTGCGCGCCCGGCCGACATCGGCCAGACAGGGGAGGAGCAGTGGCATGTCCTGACCGACCCCGAAGGCAATGAGTTCTGCCTGCTCAAGGCCCGCCTCAACCCGCTCTGATGCTCATCGGTCACACCTCGGCACCAGGCACTCAAGTTCTGCCTCGAAGTCCGGTGTGGCGGGGCGTGTCGTGATCGTGAAGTAAGTGAGGTCTCCAGTGTTCAGGTTCATCGACCAGGAAGAACCTCAACACCGGAGACCTCGTGGCCGCCCTGGTGATGGCGAGGCGGCTTGGCCTGACCAATGAGCAGTGGGCGCGGCTGGAACCGGTGTTGCCCGTGCCAACGCGGTCGCGGCTCCCAGCGGGCGGTGTACGCGCTGTTCCGGCGGTGGCAGCGGGCCGGGGCCTGGGCACAGATCGTCACCGCCCTGCGACCCCTGGCGGACGCGGCCGGACTGATCACCTGGGACATCAGCATGGACTCAACTATCGCCTGGGCGCACCAGCACGCCGCCGACGTCCGCCGACACCCTGGGCTGCAGCGAGAGCCGCCCGGTGGCCTCTCGGCAGAACCGGACGACCACGCGCTGGGACGCTCCCGCGGCGGGCCGACCACCAAGATTCACCTGGCTTGTGAACAGAGCCAGAAGGTGGTGTCCCTGGTCGTGACCGCCGGGCAGCGCGGCGACTCGCCCCAGTTCCCAGACCGACCTGGACGGCATCAACGTCCCGCGCATCGACGCAGGCCGTCCCCGCCCACGGCCCGACAAGGATGTCACCGTTCGTCAGATACATCCTCGGACCGCTGGTCCTGGGAAGAAAGCTCCGTTCCTGAGCCGTTGAATGCGATGGCCCGGTCGATGTGTGGCCGTCCGGGGCGTGACCGTCCAAGGCTTGTCCGAACGAGGAAGAGCGGTGATCACGCGATGAAGGCGGTGCGGTTCCACGAGTACGGCGGGATCGATGTGCTGCGGGTGGAAGAGGTGGAGCGGCCGGCGCCCGGCCCCGGCCAGGTGCTGGTCGAAGTCCGCGCGGCCGGGATCCAGCCCGGCGAGGCGATGATCCGCAAAGGGGCGCGGCACGACCGCTGGCCGGCGACGTTCCCCTCCGGGCAGGGCAGCGATCTGGCAGGGGTCGTGGTGGAGGTCGGTCCGCAGGTGCGCGGCTTCGCGGTGGGCGATGAGGTCTTGGGCTTCACCCACAACAGGGCGAGCCATGCGGAGTTCGTCGTGGTCGACGACGTGCAGTTGACCTCGCGTCCGGAGGGACTGTCCTGGGACGTGGCCGGGTCGTTGTACGTGGCCGGCACGACCGCATACGCCACCGTGTTCGCGGTGGACCCCGGACCGGCCGACACGGTCGTCGTGTCCGGTGCGGCGGGCGGCGTCGGGTCTCTTGCCGTGCAGCTCGCGCAGCGGCGCGGCGCCACGGTGATCGGGCTGGCGAGCGAGCGCAATCACGCCTGGTTGAAGGATCGCGGTGTCGTCCCGGTCGAGTACGGGGAGGACGTGGCCGAACGGATCCGGCAGGAATCCGGCGGGAAGGTTGATGCGTTCATCGACACGTTCGGCGACGGATACGTAGATCTGGCAGTGGAGTTGGGCGTGCGGCCCGAGCGGATCAACACGATCCGCGATTGGCAGGCCGCGGCCAGGATCGGTGCGCGAACCTACGGAGAAGGTGCGGCGGCGTGCGCGGTCGTACTCGGCGAGCTGGCCCGCCTTGGCGCGCGCGGGGAGCTGGAGGTGCCGATCGCCCGTACCTACCCGCTGGAGCGGGTGCGAGACGCGTTCCGCGAGCTGGAGCGGCAGCACACCCACGGCAAGATCGTGCTCCGGCCCTAGATCCTGTCGTCACATTCCCGTCGTCCGCCCGGAGGGCGGGCCCTGCGGGGTCATGGGGGTCCCCCTGCTCGAGCGGAGTCGAGAGCTTGGGGGAGCGTGCTCTCGGCGTGCCGGGCACAGGCCCTCGTACTGGATGTACTTGGG
>NZ_JBHVST010000134.1:0-23356 GCF_042885015.1 Streptomyces sp. NPDC058086
ACCCTTGACGAGGCAGTGGCCGCATTCACGGAGGGCTCGCTTGCCACGCACGCCTTCAGCCCCTCAGTGGTGCAGCACTACGCCCATGCCGCCCGCGCCGAGATCGACACGCACCACGGCCAGGTCACGGACGTGGACCGCGCGAGGGGGTTGCTCCATGCCTGACCTCCTGACCGCGCCCACGGCCCCGGGGATGGTGCCGCTGTCTGCGGCTGCGGAGTGGGATGCCTGGTACGCCAGGGACGCGAGGATGCGTGTGCCCATCACCGATGCGGAGATGGAACTCTTCCACCAGCACGTGGACGCGGCCCCGGGAATGCTGGCGCTCGATGCGGGATGTGGGACCGGCCACTGGTCACGCCGACTGGCTTCGGCAGGCCTGGGCGTCCTGGCCATGGACGTTTCGCCCATTGCTCTGGCCATGGCCCGATGGCAGGGCTCCGGACCCCACCTCATGTACGCGCAGCACGACTTCGTCGCCCGGTCCATCCCGGCCAGCCTGAGGCCCGGCACGTTCGACCTGATCATGTGCCGCAACACCCTGCCCTATCTGGACCGGGAACGGTTCCTCGTCGATGCCGGCCGCTGGCTGAGTCCCAAGGGCCAACTCCACCTCACGGTGCCACTCGTCGAAACAGGCGCCCCGCCTCCTCCCCGATGGGCAAGGGGCCTCACCCCAGAGCAGATCCGCAACCTGGGGGCGGGCTGGAGGTCGAGAACGGACTACCCGCTGGACGCCAGCCACGTGTGCGTGGTCCTCAGCGGCTACGCAGACGCCCCGGCGACATAGCCCCCTGCCCGGTGGCCGACTCGTATCAACGGCCCGGCCCTGCAGAAGGACGTGCGGGGTCGGGCCACCTGAGAAAGGACCTCTCTGTGGATCAGGATTCCAAGGTCAAACTCCGCGACAGGCTGCTGACGTCGTCGCGCCCCCTGCCGGACTTCGACGTCGAGCGCGCGGTGGGGCCGTGGCTCCACCGCGCCGACGGCAGCCGGATCATGGACGGATCGAGCGGACTTCTGTGTGTCAACGTGGGCCAGAGCAGCAGCAAGGTACTCAACCGTATCGAGCAGCAGTTTCGCACCTACACATTCGGTGGGCCGGCCGTCGTGCAGCCCGGCATCCAGATGGAGCTGATGCACCGCCTGTGCACGGCCGTTGGACGCCCGGACGACTCAGTCGCGCTGGCCACCTGCGGAACGCTCGGCGTGGAGATCGCGGTGGGCCTGGCACGGAACATCGTGCGGATTCGCAACGGGAAGCGACGCGGGGACATCCTGACGTCCGATTTGAGTTACCACGGCAACAGCACGTTGACCCTCGCTCTCGCAGGGAATCACGCAAGGCGACCGCGGCCGGAGGACTCCCTCGGTCTCGGCCCCGCCTTCCCGGCGCCCTACCCGCCGACGCACGGCCACGCCCACGAAGGGCACGGGTGCGATGCCTCGTGCGCCAACGAGGTGGCACGGGCAATCGACTGCAGAGGCGCGGAAAACGTCGCCGCGGTCCTGATCGAGCCCGTCAACGGCACCACGGGCGGCGCCTACGTGCCCCCGGGTGGTTACCTGCGTCGAGTGTCGGAGATGTGCCAGGAGCGGAACGTCCTGGTCATCCACGACGAGGTCTTGACCGGGCTGTGGCGCACGGGCACGCCTCTGGCGAGTGATCACTGGGACGGGTGCAAGCCCGACCTGGTCATCCTGTCCAAGGGCTTGGGTGCTGGCTACGTAGGTGTGGGCGCGGTGCTGGTGTCGCCGGAGATCGCGCCGCTGCTGCGGCACAAGGGCGCGGACCCGCTTCCCGCGATGGGCACCATGGCCACCCACCCGCTCCAGGCGGCGGCCTGCCTTGGGGTCCTGGACGAGCTGGAGTCCATGGACTTCGGCGCCTTCGCGGCTCGCGGAGAGCGCCTCGGAACGTCTCTGCGGTCCCTGGCCGGCTGGGCGCCGGTGCGGGACGTACGCGGCGTCGGCTACCTGTACGGGGTGGAGGTCACGCCGGGCCTGCTCTGGCCCTTGGTGGAGGAGTGCGAGCGGCGAGCCGTCTTCTTCTATCCGTTCACCGGAGCTGGTGACCCGCGCAGTGAGGGCCTGGTCGTCGCGCCCCCGCTGAACTCCAGCGGCGAGGACATCGGTTTCCTGACCGCCGCGCTCACCGACGCGGTGGCCGCCCTCAGCTAGCTCACCTCGCCGCTCCTTCTCCAAAGGGGCGGATCCGTTTCGAATGAGAGATCGAGGACACGACATGCGCTTTCCCGTCACAGTCATCGACCAGCTCGATGAGGCGCAGCTCCGCAAGTGGCACGACTACTACGGGGTGAACGCGGACCGGCCCCGCTTCGAAGAGGAGGGCATCTGGCGGCGCACCCAGCAGGAGGAGACCGCATCTAACTCCGGCTGGACGGGCGAGAGTGACGCGCGCCGCCGCATCGTCCACTACTGGCACCAGTACGGGCTGGTGGACACCACCGCGGCACCGTCGCTAGCCATGCAGCAGATGTATCTGTACCACTCGGTGGCGGCGCCGCAGGCCGAGATCGACGTGGCATGGGAGCAGAACCACGCCATGCTGACCGAGGGCGGCTGGAAACAGACGGGGCCGGGCCGGTTCGAACTGGGTGACCTGCGTGTCCAGATGATCCGTGTCGAGGAGCACCCGGAGGATCTGCGGGCGGGCCGCCGGCTTCCGGAGGGCTACGAGGTCATCGACACCACGTTCACCTCCGTCAACACGTACCCGCCGAGGGCGATCCGGCGCCGGCCGTGGGAGGTTCTGACCCACGGGGTCCGGGTCAAGGACACCCCGGGGCAGCCGATCTACGCCGACGACCTGGCGCAGCTCACGGACTTCCTGCCGTTCCAGGTCGAGGTCGGATGCGGCGTCTCCTACGAGGCCGGGATTCCGCCGCTGCACCGCCTCCACGAGATCTACCACGTCAACGAGATCGAGGACGAACAGCTGCGCAAAGGGTTCACGTTCATCTTGGCGCCGGGCGGCGACCCGCTGCTCGCGGAGATGTTCCTCGACACGGAGGAGAAGATCAGCGAGCTGTCGGACATGTACCGGGCGTGCTTCACCGCAGAGGTCACCCCGGCCCTGCACGCGCTCAAGCGCATGGAGGAGGCCGGCTGCGTGGTGGGGCCGTTCATCACGCACAACTTCGACGCGCTCGGCGCCCGCGCCGGGTTCGAGGAGGAGTTTATGCGCCGCTACGACCAGCGGATTCCACCGGTCACCTTCCACCCCGACGCGAAAGCTCTGGTCGTAGTTGGACTGCACGCCGACCGGCGGTGGGTGGCCAAGCGGGCCCGTGCGGCCGGTCTCAAGGTGTTCCACGTCGACCCGGAGGGATTCCCGCGCCCGGACGGGTCCTGGTTCGCGTACCCGCTGGAGGCGCCGCAGGCCGGCGATGTCGTCGTACGGAAGACCGCCGCCGACGCGATCGGTGACCTGGAACGGCTGCTGAACCTCGACACCGACAACGGCTGAACTGTGGGGCCGGGCAACGGCAGTAGCCTCTGAGCTTGTCCACCGGCCCCGCACGCGGGCCCCCTCCCAAGAGTGAGAGTCACGGATGCGCATTTCAGTAATTGGCTGTGGCCACCTCGGCATCCCGCACGCGGCGGCAATGGCCGAACTGGGCCACGAGGTCATCGGCGTGGATGTCGACCAGGCCAAGGTCGACCGGCTCAACGCGGGCGAGTGCCCCATCTTCGAGATCGGGCTCCCCGAGCTGCTCGCCCGCCACACCGAGAGCGGGCGCCTGCGGTTCACTACCGACCTCCGCGAGGCCGCCGACTTCGCCGAACTGCACTTCATTGGCGTCGGCACCCCCATCGACGCCGACGGCCGCTCCTACGACACCGGACAGGTCTACGGCGCCATCCGTCAACTCGCCCCCCATCTCGACCGCCCGTGCACGATCGTCG
Source organism: Streptomyces sp. NPDC058086 (assembly GCF_042885015.1). NCBI lineage: Bacteria > Bacillati > Actinomycetota > Actinomycetes > Kitasatosporales > Streptomycetaceae > Streptomyces > Streptomyces sp. NPDC058086. The sequence continues at coordinate 3,931 of NZ_JBHVST010000134.1, forward strand.
GCAAGAGCACGGTCACCGTCGGTACCACCCGCCGGGTCACCGCCCTCGCCCAGAGCCTCGCTCCGGCTGGCGAAGACGTCGACGTCGTGTGGAACCCGGAGTTCCTCCGCGAGGGGCACGCGGTCGAAGACACCCTCCGTCCGGACCGCCTCATCGCCGGGCTCACCACCGCGTCGGCGGAGAAGGCGATCCGCGACGTCTACGCCCCGATCCTGGACGCCGGTGTCCCCCTCTTCGTCACCGACCCGCAGACTGCCGAACTCGCCAAGGGCGCCGCGAACACCTTCCTCGGCTTGAAGATTTCGTACATCAACGCCGTCGCCGACATGTGCGATGCCGCCGACGCCGACATCTCCCAGATCGTGGACATCCTCGGCATCGACCCCCGCATCGGTTCCGGCGGCATGAGGCCCGGCATCGGCTACGGAGGCGGCTGCCTCCCCAAGGACATCCGCGCGTTCACCGCCTCCGCCGGGCAACTGGGCGCCGCCGCGGCAGCCACCCTCCTGCGCGCCGCCGAGCGCATCAACGAAGCCCGCACCGGCGTTGCCATGGACCTCATCACCCGTGCCTTGGGCGACCGGCCTGTGCAGGGCGCTCGGGTGACCGTGTGGGGTGCCGCGTTCAAGCCCGGCACCAACGACGTCCGCGAGTCTCCGGCTCTCGCTCTGGCCCACGTCCTCCAGGAGGCCGGAGGCGTTGTCACGGTCCACGACCCGCAGGCCGTCGCCACTGCCGTGATCCGTAACCCCGAGCTCGACTACTCCGACGACCTGCCCGCCTCGCTCGACGGTGCCGACGTCGTCGTGCTGGCCACAGAGTGGCCCGAGTACCAGCAGGTCGACCCTCACACCCTCGTGGACCGGCCCGGGACGCCCCTGCTCGTGGACTGCCGCACCACTCTCAGCGCAGAGTCCTGGCGCGCGGCCGGCTGGACCGTCCACCAGCTCGGACGTCCCGGAAAGTAGCGGCTCCGGACACCGGTTGGGTGGGCCACCTTCGCCCTGTACGACTTCTCACCTGCCACACCGGGCAGCCGGTGATCGTCGGATAGCACTCCTCCGGCATGCGCCGAAGCGGGTGGGGCACCCGTCAAGGGTGCCCCACCCGCGCGTATTTCCACTGCTGGGCGCCAGCGTGGTGGCGAGTCAGGGCGTGCCAGCGCCGCTCGAAGTCTCCGGCCTCCCCGGCAACATAAGTGGGAGTGAGCGGCGTGTTGTACTGGGCGGTGATCCCACGGGCTGCGCAGCCCTGCGCAACGGCCTCTGCCGAGGGCACGTCGTTGCGCACTCGGTGCTGGGCCCACACGCTGTAGATGCGGAACCCGAGCGGATAGCGGCGCAGAGTGGAAGGACTCACCGGCTTCCCTCCGCGGCCGAGCATGCCCCCTTCGACGAGGTAGGCAGACAGTTCGTCGTGGCCAGGTCGTCACCGTGCTGGGTCTGGTACTCCACCCACGCGAGGTAGTAGCGGTCGACAAGAGTGAGGCCGCCCCCGTCGGATGGATCCCGGCGGGGCAACGTCGGGTCGTCGACGGGGCATCGACCCGTGGGCCGCGCTGCTCCTTTGCGGCGTACGCGACGGCACCAGCAGGCTCCTGCACGGTCTGCGGCGCCGGCACGGACTCAGCCGCCGGACGGTCAAGAGCGTCGGTGGCCGCCTGGTCGTCGACGTCCTGCTCCGGGGCAGGTGCGCTGGTGGTGCCGTGATCGCGTTCCTGGAACTCCGCGACGAACTCCTGCAAGTCGGCGCCGGTAACCGGCTGCCCGTCAGCCGCGGTGATGCCGTCGCGCTGGTACACGTACTGGGCAAGGGCATCGGCATCGGCATCGGCATCGGCATCGGGGTGTGCGCCGTACTGCTGCGCGTATCCGAGCCAAGCGTTGTAGAAGTAGCCGCCCTACGGCACTGCGTCGTCGGCGTCCATCGCATCGTCGGGCCCGGACTCGGCGTCGGCCGCAGGAGTCGCGTAGCGCTGCTTGAGGACCTGCAGAAGGGGTGCCAACTGCGTGTCGGAGAGCGGTCGGCCGGCCCCGATGGAAATGCCGTACTCGTTCTGGAGCCAGAGGGCAAACTGAGACGGCACGGACTCGAATTCGGCGAGCCAGGCCTGGTACGCGCTGGCGAAGCGCCCAGCGTCCTCCTCCCCCACCTCATCAACACCGTGAGCCATGGCGGCGTCCGCACCTGGGGCCCGCCCCGCCGAACGCGGCTCGGCGGAGCCCGCGTACGCCAGCTCTTTGCTGTCTTCCTCCGCGGCCTCGAGCACGGGGCTCCGCCTCTGCGCCGGAACCGGGGCCTGCACCACGCGGACCAAACCTGCAGCAGACCCGTCATGTCTACGCTGGCGGCGTGACATTGGTGTGGGTGACGGGCAATTCAGGTGCTGGTAAGTCCACGGTCTGCGGGGTGTTGCGAGCGCGTGGCTACGTTGCGCTCGACGCCGACGAGGACGGCTTCAGTCGCTGGGTCGACCGGGCTAAGGGCGAGGTTGTGGTGGATCCTCCGTATCCGGTTCCAGGGGGCTGGCTCGACCGATACGGGTGGTCGATAGTCCGTGAGCGCGTTGAGACCCTCGTCGAGGAGTCTCGTTTCCGAATCGCGTTCTTGTGTGGGTCGGCGGAGAACGAGGCAGACGTCCGCGATCTTTTCGACCTCATCGTGTGCCTCGTGGTCGACGAGGACACCCTCCGCCACCGGCTCGCGACCCGCACTACGAACACATTCGGTCAGCATCCCGAAGAGCTCGCAGCGGCCCTGAAGTGGAATCCTCGGATGCGAGCGATCTACGAAAGCCGTGGCGCGACGATCATCGATGCGTCCAAGCCGGTGATCGAGGTGGTGGACAGCGTGATCGACGCAGTTCAGGGGCTGCCAAGGTCCACCCGATAACTCGGATCACGTCTGCGTGCCGTGTGGTCGCTCAGGGCAGTCCCGGAGGTCGCGGCTACGCGCCGCGAGCGAATGTGGCTACCGCTCCGCGTTATCCGCTTGGAACCTGACATTGGTGGGCAAGGCAAGTCACCGTAGTCATGCCAGCCGCGGCCAGTTCGTCCCGTGCCGTCGTCCCGGCGGCCGCGTGCAGGCTCTGGGTGTCGAGTACCACCAGGCTGGGGTCGGCAAGGGCCTGTCTGGTCTGGATGCGCAGCCTCACCCCGGGGCCGCGGTTGCGGCGCCCGGCCGGCAAGCCGGACGCCGCAACCGCGCACGTCAGGCCGGCGAGGTGGCCGGCCGGCCGAAGTGCCGGGCGAAGAACCGGACCGCGCTGTCGGCCTCGAACCTGGGCAGCTCCTTGTGCTTACCCGAGTTCACGTGCAACGACTTCTCCTTCGAGGCGAAGGCGTCGAACAGCGCGAGACCCCCCTCGCGCGAGATGTGCTCGTCGTCCCACTGCAGGTCGAACTCGATCGGGATGGTGATCTGCTTCGCCTTCTCGGCCAGGACATCGGGCCAGTGCTGGCCGAAGACCGCGGCGGTGATCCTGGGTTCGATCGCCACGAACGGTATGCCGATCGCGGTGCCCATGTTGATGCCCCAGAAGCCGACCGGCCCGTCGGTGCCGATCTCCGGCAGTTCCTGGAGGGCATCCAGGGTCGCCTGATACTCGGGCACGGCGAGCTCCGCCAGGTGGTCGTTGTAGCGCACGACGATCGGGCCTTCCGGCTCGCCCGCCGCCCGCGCCCGGAACAGCTCGGCGATCTCCGCCTCGTCGTGCGCCGTGCGCGGCCGGTCACCGTGTCCGGGCGCGTCGATGACGGCGACGTGCAAGCCACAGCCGGTCACGAGGAGACGGGCGCGGCCGGACATCGCCGGATGCTTCTTGTGGTTGCCGCCGCCGTGGGCCATCAGGACCAGGGGCGCGCGATCGGCCGCATCGGAGGCCGACGACCAGAGAACGCCGGGGACGCCGCCCACGATGAAGTCGCGTTCGACCATGCCGTTCGCCGACGACTCGGCGGTGAACTGCAGAGAGTGCATAGGTGTTGCCTTTCGGGAGTGCCTTGTTGTCGAGGCGCTCCCGGCGACAACTACGTCAATCGCCGGCCGTGATGGGAAGGGGGAGCACCCACGTTGATACAGCGTTCATGGGTCTCACCTCCTCGGGCGGTGTCACGGTCGACTGAAAGCTACCAGCCCGATGATCACCCCTCAACCCTTTTCCCCGCCGGGTCGCTACAAATCCAGACAGGCCCTAATCGGCCTTTCTTCCCACGGACCTGCCAGCGCAGCAGGTAGTGGATGACCTGGTCGCTTTCCATCGTCGCGCCACCAGTAGAAGTAGTACTTCACCGCACCGCTCGGCGGCAGTGCAACCGCCACGACCCCCGACCCGGCGAACCTGCGGCTCGCAGCATGGCGATGTACTCCAGGGCGAAAATCTCCCTGCTGCGAGATGCTGGTTCATCGATGTTGGCACTGCCCGGACCGGGGTGAAGGTGTACAGCCCTGCCTGCCCATCACAAGGTCGGCACCATGCTCCGGCGAACTGACTGAACGCTGAGCTCAGGGTGTGCCAGCGCCCTCGGCGACGTTGCCGGCACCGGCCACTTCGTCCTTCGCCATACCAAGGAAGCGCCGGATCGCTTCAACCGGCATATCGAGCCCCTCGGACGCGGACCGCTCGTCGCCGAACACTTGCACCGCCTCGGCAACAGCCACGGCCAGCTCCGTCTCTGCCTTGCGGACCTTGACCTCAGCCTTGTCCACGGTGTCGACCACCGACAACTGGCGGCGCTGCTTCTCCTGAAGTCTCTGTTTACGGGAAAGCGTCTTGTCAGAGTTCTGCACAGTCACGACGAAGATCATAATCAGCCGCGTACGCACCACGAAATCGGCAACTCACCTGCTCTGCAGGGTGTTCACGGCGGGAGTGTCTAATCAACGGCCCTGTCTCGGATTCGGTGGTGACGCAGAGTCGTGAGGGATCGTCCTCCCCGCGCAGGCGAGGGTGAGCCGACCCTGCAGGGTCGGTGACGGCATGTTCGCCAGTCCTCCCCGCGCAGGCGGGGGTGCCCTGCCGCCGGAGGTGCCAAGGCCGAGTTCCTCCGTTGCGGCTTCCTTCAGGGCGATCTCCGCGGCCGGCCGGTCCGGACGCCTGCTCCCCCGAACCGGGGCGGGCTGACGAGCGAGGTGGGCTGTTCGGTCGTTGGCATGGCTATCCGCGAGCCCTGAACGCATACACCGTTTCAGCATCCCGGCTGCCGACGTACACGGTGCCGTCGGCGACCACAGGGCTGGAGTAGACCCAGCCACCGATGGTGCGGCTCCAACACACGTCTCCAGTATTGGCGTAGAGCGCGTATACCTTGCCGTCATTGCTTCCGACGTACACCACGCCGTTGGCCACTGCGGGGCTGGACTTGACGATGTCGCCGGTGGGGTGGCTCCAGAGCACCCTGTGGGTGCTGGTGCTGATGGCGTACACCTTGCCGTCATCACTGCCGACGTACACGGCGCCGTCCGCCACTGCCGGGCTGGACTCGATGGCGCGGCTGCCAGTGTCGTAGCTGCGCCAGAGAAACTCCCCCGTGTCGGCGTTGATCGCATACACCTTGGCGTCATCACTGCCGATGTACACAGTGCCACCGGCTACAGCCGGACTGGACTCGACTCGGCCACCGGTGAGGTATTGCCAGCGGGGCTTCCCCGTGTCGGCGTTGAACGCGTACACCTTCCCGTCCCAGCTGCCGACGTACACCACGCCGTTGGCCACTGCGGGGCTGGATGTGACGACGTCGCCGGTGCTGCGGCTCCAGCGCACCAGGTGGGTGGTGGCGTCAATGGCGTACACCTTGCCCTCACGGGTGCCGATGTACACCGTGCCGTCCGCCACTGTCGGGCTAGACTCGATGGGGCTGCTGGAGATACTGGGCTGCCAGCGGACCGCACCGTTCGAGGTGTCAAGCGCGTATAGCCTGCCGTCTTTGCTGCCGACATACACGGAGCCGTCGGCAACTGCGGGACTAGATTCTCCGGAGCCCAAGATACCCGAGATGGTCGTTCTCCACTTGAGCCAGCCGCCGTTGGCGTCGATCGCGTACACGTTGCCGTCTCCACTGTTGATGTACACCGTGCCGTCCGCCACTGCCGGACGGGAGAATATGGCACTGCCAGTGAAGTACTGCCAGTTGACTCCCTTGATCGCCTGCGCGCTCGAGCTGGTGCTGGTTATCAGGATGCTGAGGACCACTGCGACAATGCGGCCCCACTTCGCCCGGGGGAATCGCATTCGCATAGGGGAGGTCCAGGAGCGTTGAGGGGGTCGTCCAGGAGTTTCCTCGACAACCCCCTCAACCGTGCCGGCGAGTTCGCGGGTAATAAGCTGGAGGATCTGGTCGTCGGCGTCGTTGACCGCTTCGGCTCGCGCGAGAGCCTGGTCGATGTCGTCACCGACGGCTTGCTCCAGCAGACTGCTGGCGACGTGCGGGGCGGGGACCGTACGAGGTGGAGTTGCCGGTCCCTCGCCGGCGCCGGCGCTCGTCCGTAGGCGGTCGAGTTCGCTGGTGAGCATGCGGAGCTGTTCCGCGACTCGGGTGGCGAGCTCCTCTGCCTGACGCTGCTTGTCCTGCGCCCTCCGTAGTTCGGCCTTGGCCCGCTTCTCCTGCTCCATGGCACGGGCGAACTGGAACTCGGCTCTCTTCAGCTCCGCGGGATTCGCATGCCGGGCCCGGAGTTGGTCGCGTTCCTCAGTCGCCGTCCGATTCAGCCGGTCGAGCCGGTAGACCATGCCCGTGAGAATGAGAACGAGCTTGGCCGAGTTGTGGGCGGTGCGTTCCAGCTCGGCCTGCTGCTCCAGCGAACGAGTGAGCGCCTGGTAGGTCTCCTCCTGCTGCGCGTGTAATGCGGCCAGCTCAATGGGTGGCCCCGCGTGGTAAACGATGTGGTCAGCATGGCCCACCGCCATGCCGCGACCCGTGGCCTGGATGGACACAGCGTTCGGGAAGGACGTGCCGGGGCCAGTCAGGGGTGCGGGGGTGGGCGAGCTTGCCGGTGCCGGTCCGTTCAGCCCTGGTCCGGAGCCGGCGAGGAAGGGGGGCCGATGTGTGCGCCTCCCTGGATCACTCCGGCGGCGATCGAACCACCTTCTGCATGGATGTCCACGCTCCCGCCCACTGCCATGCCTTCGGGCCCAGCTGATACCTGGCCACTGGTGCTGCTCAGCTGCTCCAGCAGTGCCCGCATCTGGGCGGCGACCTGATCGCGCTCCTGGCCGTCCGAAGTATCCAGCAGGGCTCTGAAGCGACCTTGCCAGAAGTCCGCCTGACGGATCCGCACCCCCTCCGCCTCATCCGAGTTGGCTGCTTCCAACGCAATGGCGGTCTGGTCAAGCCGCTCCAGTTCTGCGTGCTCGCCCTGATCGTCCCCCCGGCTCAATAAGCGTGCCGTCCGTTGCCGGAAGCCGGACCACACATCGGTTCCGGCAGCCTGCACGACGGCAGAACCACCTGCAGCGGCCAGTGCCGCCAACGCCTCCGTCAACATCTGCTCCCCCTCGCACTCGTGACCCCACGACCGTACTACCCGCACGAGGAGGAAGCAGTGCCGTTCCCGAGCACGATTGTTGAGGCGGACGGTGCCCGGCGGGACACCGCGGTCGACCAGCGCTTGGTCCACCGCGGTGGCGTAGGGCCAGTGCGGCAAGGTGCGGGGCAACAGGCCGGGAAGTCCTGGCGGTTGGAGCAGCACTGGTCTCGCCTCCACGGCGGGGTCGGGCAGGTCAGGAGACGCGCAGGAGTGTGGTGGCGGGGCGGATCGCGCCGGGCCCGAACTTGGCGCGGATGCGGTCGCTGACCTCTTCGGCGACCAGCCGGGCCTCGCGCGCACCGTCGAAGCTGATCTGTTCGGCGACCTGGTCGGCGGCGATCAGGTCGTCGCCTTTCAGCGTGATTCCGGTGAGGCGGCCGCGCTGGAGTCCTGCCGCGTCGATCAGCCGGTAGGCCAGTGTGCGGAGGTCGTCGTCGTGGGCGGAGGCCTCCGGGAGCCGGCGGGTCTTCTCCCACGTGGTGCCTCCGGCGAAGCGCAGGGTCAGGGTCAGGCCGCGGGCCGCCTGGCCCCTACCGCGGAGCTGGTGGGCGAGGGTGACGACCAGGTCGAGCAGGGCCGCGCGGACGGCGGCGCCGTCCAGGGTGTGTTGGGGGAAGGTGCGGCTCACGCTCGCGGAGGCGGGCAGGGCGCGCGGGGTGACGGGGCGGGGGTCGATGCCGCGGGCCCGGTCGGCCGCCTGGCGTCCGGTCCGGCCGCCCAGGAGGCGCTGCACCGTGGCGGGTGGGATCGCGGCGAGCAGGCCGACGCAGTGCACGCCGTAGTCGCGCAGGACCTGGGCCTGGCGGGGGCCGATGCCGTGGAGGGCTTCGACCGGCAGCGGTCCGAGCCAGTCCGTGACCTGGCCGGGGCCGACGGCGGGGATGCCGCCCGACTCGGTGATCTGGCCGGAGGCGGTGGCCGCGACCGTGATGGACGGGCCGATCCCGACCCGCACGTCGACACCCAGCCGGGAAATGGTCCGCACCCGCAGCACCTCCCCCAGCCGCCGCGCATCCACGCAGTGGTAGCGCAACGAGCCCTTCAGCTCCACCAGAGCCGCCGACGGGGGCAGCGCCTGGACCACCGGGGACAGCTCCGCCAACTGCTCGAGCACCTGCCGGTAGACGTCCTCCGCCAGCCGGTCCGGGCAGCGCACATGCATCACACTCGCCACCCGCCGTGCCTCCGTCCCTGCCTCCACAGCACCCACCTCCTCCACCCCACGTTATCGAACTAGAATTCGAACACGCGAGACGGCGAACCTTATCGCCCGCGGATCTAGAATCGGAAATATGTTCGATGACCTGCCGCCTGACCTGGCGCGACTGCTCACCCTGCGGGTGTGGCACGCCACGTGGCTGCAGCGCATTGACACCAAGATCGCCGACCTCCAGAAGCGGGAAGCCGAACAGGAACGAGGCCGGAAGAACCGGCCACAGGAGCCGGACTGGATCGTCGAACTCGGCATCGGCAACGGACGCCCGCCCATCGAGGTCCATGTGGGCGGCTGCTACGCCGCGGGCAAACGACGACGCCCCGTCCCGCGCGACGAAGCACGCCGGCTCCTCACCTCGGGCGTGCGCGCCTGCACGCACTGCAAGCCCGACGCCCAGCTCCGCATCCTCGACTGACCCGCCACAGCCGACGCCGCGTCTCCACTCCCCCGTTCTGCGCCGGACTTCGGCCTAGGCACCTCGCTGCCGCCGGGCCGGCTTCTTCGCCGCCGCGGACTTCTTCGCGGTCTTCTTGGCAGGCGCCTTCCCCGCCGCCTTCCCGGCCGTCTCCTTCTTGGCCGTCGGTATCTCGTGGACCTCGGCATCACCCGCGTCCTCGCCGCGCGCGGCCTGCGCCTTGCGAACGCTCTCCTGCAGGGCGGCCATCAAGTCGACGACCTTGCCACCCGGCTCCTCGGCCTCGATGCTCGGCTTGGGCGGCTGTCGGCCCTCGGCCTTCGCCTCGAGCACTGCTTCCAGGGCCTTCCGGTACTCGTCCCGGTAGCCGGAGATGTCGTCCGTCGTCATCGAGTCGACCAGCTGCAGCGCCTCGTCGATCTCGGAGACCGTGACCGTGACGTCCTTCGGCGCGAGCTCGGCGGGGTCGCGCACCTCGTCGTCCCACTTGAGCACGTGCGCGACCAGCGCCCCGTCCCGCACCCGCAGCAGCAGCACCCGGCGCTCACGCCCGTGCCACGCCAGCTTCGCGACAGCCACCTTCGTATTGCGGGCCAGCGCCCGGGCGATCAGGACGTAAGGCTTCGCCGCGACGGGGCCGTCGTACTGCAGGAAGTAGCTGTCGCCGCTCAGCCGCACCGGGTCGATCGACGCGGCCGGCACGAACGCGACGATCTCGATCGCCTTCGCGGTCGGCAGCGGCATCTGCTCCAGCTCTTCGTCCGCGACCTCAACCAGCGTGTCCCTGGAGACCGCGAACCCCTTGCCGATCTCGCCCGCGGATACCTCGCGGTCCTCCGCCTCGCAGAACTTGCGCACCCGCACCCGGCCCAGGTCCTCCCTATGGACCTGATGGAAACGGACCGAACGGTCCTCGGTGGCACTCATCAGCTTCACCGGAATGGTTATCTAGATCTGGCTCTTGGATGGTGGCAGCCGCTGTGTGATCCGGTCGAACAAGTCCGTCAGCGGCTCGCCGACGTCCTGACCGAACTCGGTCAGCCCGTAGGTGACTTGGGGCGGCGTCGTCGGCTCGACCTCCCGCCAGACCAGGCCGTCCTGGACCAGTGCGCGCAGTGTCTGAGCGAGCATCTTCTCGCTGATGCCCTGGATGCTGTCACGCAGCTCGTAAAACCGAAGGTCGTTGCTCCGCAAGGAGATCAGCACCCAGATACCCCACCTGCTGGTCACGTGGTCGACCACGTCGCGCGCAGGGCAGTCGGTGTGAAACACCTCATACCGATTGCCCGCCTCGGCCTGCGTCAGCTGCGCGCCTTCCCCCATGTCCGGAGCTTACCTCTGGGTATGTTCTTACGGAAAGTAAGCCCGACTCCTAGCGTCAATTGCCGCAGTGCACAACGGACTAGGAGCTGAACATGATCGTGGTGACCGGGGCTACCGGGAATGTGGGCCGGCCTTTGACGCAGACCTTGGCCGAGGCGGGCGAGCAGGTGACAGCGGTGTCGCGGCACGCGGCGGCGGTGCCGGACGGGGTCCGGCACGTGCCGGCTAACTTGGCCGAGCCGCAGGGTCTCACTCCCGCTTTGGACGGGGCGAAGGCGCTGTTCCTCCTGCTGTCCGGCGACCTGCACGCCCCCGAAGCCAGGCCGACCGACATCATCGACCTGGCCGCGGCCAGCGGGGTCCGCCGGGTCGTCCTGCTGTCTTCGCAGGGCGTGGCCACCAGGCCGCTCGGCCCGTCGCGGATCGCGATGCGCGCGGTGGAGGACGCGTTGAGAGAGTCCGGCCTGGACTGGGCCGTCCTGCGACCGGGCGGCTTCGCCTCCAACGCCTTGGCCTGGGCGGAGTCCGTCCGCACGCAAGGGATGGTTGCCGCACCCTTCGGCGACGTCGGGGTTCCGATCGTCGACCCGGCGGACATCGCCGAGGTCGCGGCGGCCTGTCTGCTGGACGACCGGCACACCGGCGGAGTCTTCGAGCTGACCGGGCCCGAGGTGATCACGCCGCGTCAGCAGACGGAAGCCGTCGCCGCCGCGCTCGGCTCGCCGGTGCGGTTCCACGAACTCACCCGCGAGGAGGCCAAGGCCGCAATGACCCAGTTCGTGCCGCCGGAGCTCGCCGACGACACTCTGGACATCATCGCCGCCCCGAACCCCGCCGAACTACGGATCAGTTCGGACGTGGAACGAGTCCTCGACCGCGCCCCGAGCCCCTTCAACGACTGGGTCGCCCGTAGCATCGCCGCTTTTCGCTGAGGCACAACGTAGCTGAAGCGCCCGGGCAGCTTCGTGCGACTACGGCCGCACGGGGCGCCCCCGTAGCGCCACCTCCCGCCACCAGCCAGAACTCAAGAGCCGGAGCGACCTGACGGAGTCCTACTGGTGTCCGGCGCCGGAGATCCGTTGGCAGAAGCGGGCGAGGGAGCGGGGGCGGAGTGCGAGCAATGGTCCGACGTGGTTGATGATGCGGCCGGCGGCGGACTTAGAGAGGCCGAACAGAGGGGCGAGCTGGCGAAGTGCCAGGTTGGTACGCCAGTACGCGGCCACCAGCAGCACCCGGTCTTCCAGTGGGAGTCCCCACGGCCGCCCTCGCCGGGCAGTGCCGGCGCCCTCGCGTCGCAGCGCACGCACCACCCGGTTGAACTCGCGCGGGACCACGCCGGTGAACGGGAATATCCAGGACGGCTCCGAGGCCGTGATCACGCCAGGCACGACAGAGATCATCTACAACTGGCGTTGGTCCTGACGCGATCTCAGCCCAGGAAGTCTCTCCAGAACGGCACGGAGGCCCGTGGGGCCCACGGCGCTTCCTCGTCGACCTCGCCGAATTCGTGGTCAATGTAATCGGCCAGATCGTGGCCGTAGCAGATGATGTCGGTTCCCCACATCGACAGGACAGGATGTCCCCAAGTGCCACGACCGGCGGGCAGGTAGCGATGCGCGTAGACGGGAACGAGTCGCGGCGCCCGCGCAAGCACCGCCCGGGCCACCTCCACGGCCTCTTCGTTGCCAGCTGGACGTGCTCCCAGAGCTGGATGCCAGCGGCCATGGCCGACATCGCTCAGTACTTCCCGCACAGGCCACTCAAGGCGATAGCGCAGGTCATCCGGATCGGCATGGCGCCAGTCGGGCCAAGGCTGCTCCCACGTCGCGCCTTCCTCGGGAGGCGAGGCAACAGGCAGCCCCGCAGTCAGGAAGGCGCGATGCTCCGAGGAGAACTCAAACTCGTAGGTCGCTTCGATCCGGCTGAACTCCTCTTCGCTGAGCCCCGGAGCTATCTCGCAGCAGTCCGCCTCCGCCAGCCGCCGCGAGGCCTCCGCGCCCAGCCGAGCACCCTCAGTGTCGATCACTCCGGCACCGTACACACGTCGCGCGCACGACAACGCAACTTTTCGGGCAGCGCCGCTGGCTTCCGGACCATTGCGGGATCAGCCCTTAGGAGCTCCCAGAGCGGCCCGCGCCCCGACAACACCGACGCGCATCACCGCCGACATCGCCGCAGGCTGGACGGGTGGACTGGCCCGTCTTCGTCGCCCTCGCCCAGTCCGTACCTGAACTGCCCACCGGCACGGACTGGAGCTACGAGATGAAACTGGACGGCCACAGAATGATCATGTGGCGCACCAGCGACGGGATCCGGCTACAGGCCCGCTCCGGACGCGACGTCACCGCCGCATGGGGAGACCTCGCCCTCGCCGGCCACCACCTCCCGGCCGGGACCGTCCTCGACGGCGAAGCCGTCATCACCACCGAGGACGGACGCATCAGCTTCGAGGCCGCACAAGCCCGAGCCGCCTCCTCCCCCACCCGCGCCCACCAACTGGCCACCCAGCGCCCCGCCCACTACATCGCCTTCGACGCCCTGCAACTGCCGTCCGGCGACATCCGGCCGCGCCCGTACAGCGAGCGCCGCGCAGCCCTCCTCAGCCTCCTGGCAGGCCTGCCCGCGAGCACCCCGATCCAGGCCGTCTCTGCCACCACCGACCGCGACACCGCACTCACCTGGTACAACACCCTCCACGACCAGGGCGTCGAAGGCATCGTCGCCAAACGCACCACCTCCCCCTACCGGGCCGGCCGCGCCGGGGCGTGGTTGAAGATCCGCCACGCGGACACGATCGACGCGGCCGTGGCCGGGTTCACCGGCACCGCGCGCCAGCCGAGGGCACTTGCCGTACGGCTCCCCGACGGACGCGTCGCGCTGTCCCAACGCCTGACCACGGCACTCGCCACCCGGATCGCCTCGCATCTGGTCCCCCAGCCCGGGCGCGCGTACACGCAGGGCGGCGACGCCTACACACCCTTGAGCGGGGAGATCGTCGTGGAGGTCGTGGCAGGCACCACCCGGCATGCGGTGGTCACCGTGGTCCGCCTGCGCTGACCCCACCACAGGCTTCTGAAACGAGCGGTGTCCGGCGTAGGGGGGTCGGCGGTCGTCCGGACCAGCGATGTTGATGAGTTTTGACGGCACTCGGCCGCGGCGAAGGCGGGTCGATGGCAGCGAGTGGGCGCTGGCGGACCCTGGCTGCGGCGACGGCCGCGCACGCGGCGAAGGAGCGGGCCGCGCGTGAAGCCCGCAAGGAAGCAACCACCCCCTGATGCGCACCGTCTGCGTCCGATCCTCGCCGACGTCGGGGCCGGAGCGCGCTCACCCGAACCACGCCGCGCGCTGCTGCGCCGCTTCATCGAAACCGCCGCCGCCGAGACCGGACAGACCGCCAGGCCCGGCCTGCCGCGCTGGCTCGGCGTCGGCCCCGACCTCCTCAACCGGAAGGGCTACCGCGTACTGAGGCTCGGCCGTGTTCTGCGCGGCACTCGGAGCCTCGCGTCGGAACACGTCCTTCAGGTAGAGCACGGCGACGGCGCCGAGCACCCACAGCGGGAGGATCACCAGGGCGCGGGTCAAACCGTCGTTCTGGAACCCGGACAGCCCCTGCATCGCGCGGACGCCCACCCCGACGGGCAGGACCTCGGACAGCGGGTGCAGCCAGGACGGAAGGTACGCCGCCGGCAGGACCCCGCCGCTGCTGGCATTGCCGAGGATCAGCAGGAGTATCGAAGCAAGACTGACGCCCGCCGAGCCGAACAGCCGCAGGAGCACCATCGTCGTGCCGCCGACCGCGGCGCCCATCAGCGCGACGACGAGGGCGAGGGGCAGGGAGGCGCCGGGCAGCGCACCGAACCCCACGCTCCCGCCGATGACCGCGACCATGATGCCGCCGATCACTCCGAACAAGGCCAGGCTGGCCATACGCCAACGGAACGTGAGCCGGGGTGCGAGCTGGTAGGTCGTCATGCCGAAGAGGTATCCGGCCAGTACCAGGCCGAAGGCCGCGTAGAAGGCCGAGAGTCCTCGGGTGTCCTCCGCCGCCGACGGGGCAACGTCCTCGACGGAGAGGTGCTGGTGTTCCGCACGGGCCACGGCGCCGAAAGCGGTGGTCACGGTGGCGGTAACGCCGGCTCCGTTGGCGCTGGCGTAGAGCAGGTTCCCCTTGCCGAGGTAGGCCGCGTACACGGACCTGTCCTGGACGGCCCGTCGGGCGGTGGATTCGTCGGGGTAGGTCTCGAGTGTGAAGCCGCCCGGTACGGCGCGCGCGAGGCCCTGGCGCAGTTGCGCCTGATGTGTGCCGACCTCCGTCGTGCCCACGCGCAGCTCATGAGGGCGCGGCGCGTGGAAGGCGGCGAGATAGACGCTAACGAACACGGTCCCTATCAGCAGGACGACCGCTACGGGGCCCAGGACGGCGCGTGCAGTTCCAGGGCGGGGAAGCGGATGGGCCACGTCCAGAGCATGCTTGTGAGACTTTGAGGTCGAGGAGCGCAGTGCCATCGCAAACAGATTCCTAGAATAGAAGTCAACTGATAGTATGTTGTACATCATAATCAGCTAACTTACAAAGGGACGCCACGTGACACATTCCGTCCAGCGCACGGGCCATGTGGCCTGGCAGATCGGCCAGATCATGGCGTCCCGGGTCGAGCGCACACTGCGCCCGTTCCAACTGACCCTCGCCCAGAACAGCGCCCTGACTCAGGCCATCCTCGATCCGGGTGTCTCCAGCGCGACCGCGGCGCGCAGGACGGCGATCACCCCTCAGTCCATGGGAACCGCGGTCAACGGGCTGGTCGAGCGGGGACTTCTGGAGCGCCGGACCGCCCCCGGCGACAGACGCACGCACCGACTGCACGCCACCGAGGCGGGCCTGCGGCTCTCGGCGGAGGCCAGCAGCGTGGTGGACGCCACCCACGCCGAAGCTCTGGAAGTGCTGACGCCGCTGGAACAGGAGCAGGTGCACTCGCTGCTGGTGAAACTGTTGGCGTCACTGAATCCGGCATCCATGGACGGCGACAGCGCACCCCGGGGAGCTGGGGGCCGATTTGAGGAGTCGTCCTCGGAGGACCACCACTCGTGCTGCTGTACCAGTTCCTGATGCAGTGACGTGACGGGCCGGTCCCCTTCGGGGGCCCGGCCCGTCAGTGTGGCGACGGCTCTTCAGGGCGCGTAACCGCTATGGCGTCAGCTCGCCGATGTGCGGTGCGGTCACGAGTGCCAGTCGCTGTAGAAGCTCAGCCAGATCGCGTCGTGTTCTGCGACCATCCAGCAGCAGGCACGAATCTGCGCCTCCGGGCGGCCCTCCTCGTTGGGGTACGTCACGACCGGCTTGGCGAAGACCATCAGTCCCTGTTCAGCAGGCAAGTCTTCGCGGTTGAGCGCAAAGAACGGCAGGGAGCCTGCGGCTGCCATCGTCAGGTCGGTCATATCCGGTGACACATAGAAGAGTTGCGCATGGCTGAGGCGCCTGATCTCATCGGCCTGGAGTTCCTCGCTCTTGATGGCGCCCACGAGCGACGCGCCCGTCGTCAGGCGCGTCCCCCCGAATCGGCCCAGTTGGTCGCGCACGCGGTGGCTCGCCACGTGCTGTACGAGCTCGGCTCGCAGCTCGGGCTGGGTGATGCCCAGGCCGACCAGGTCGCGGGAGAGGAAGCCGTAGAGAGCTGTCAGGTCCTGGAAGTACGCGGCCGCGTGCAGGTTCGAGGGTCCCGACGTCGCGAACGCGCCGTGCACGCTCGCCGCGAGACTTGTCATGCGTTGAAGCGGTCGGGATCGGCGTCCTTCCAGTTCGCTGCCCAGGACTCGGGCGGCTCGATCAGCAACTGCCCGGGAGCCAGCCAATCGTAGAGCTCCGCGTAGGACTGGACGGTGACCGGGTCCACACGCCGGTGCAGCATGTGCGGGCGCAGTTCGGCGGGTTCACTCACGCCCAGCGAGGCGATGATCTGCTGTGCGCTTTTCACCGTGGCGGACTGGAAGCGGTGGACCCGGGCCGACTTGTCGTCGACGTTCAATGCGCGTGCGCGGCGCGGGTCCTGTGTGGCGACGCCGACGGGGCAGGCGTTGGTGTGGCAGCTCTGCGCCTGGATGCATCCGATGGCGAACATCATGGCGCGTGCCGAATTGGTGAAGTCGGCGCCTTGCACCATGCGCTTGACGATGTCGGCTCCCGTGGCCACCTTGCCGCTGGCACCGATCTTGATCCGGTCCCGCAGGCCGGCGCCGACCAGGGCGTTGTGGACGGTGATGAGTCCCTCGGTGAGTGGACTGCCGAGGTGGTCGGCGAACTCCAGCGGGGCCGCTCCGGTGCCGCCCTCCGCTCCGTCCACGATGATGAAGTCCGGCGCGGTGCCCTCTTCGATCATGGCCTTGCACACCGCCAGGAACTCGCGCCGCGAGCCCACACACAGCTTGAAGCCGACCGGCTTGCCCCCGGACAGCTCGCGCATTTCGGCGATAAACCGGATCAGCTCCCGGGGCGTGCTGAAGACCTGGTGGTAGGGGGGCGAGATGACGGTCTGCCCCTCGGGAACCTCGCGTACCCGGGCGATCTCGGCGGTGACCTTCTCTCCGGGCAGCACTCCTCCGATGCCGGGCTTGGCTCCCTGGGACAGCTTGAGTGACACGCATTTCACGTTGTCGTGAGCGGCCTTTTCGGCGAACCGCGCGCGGTCGAAACCTCCGTCCGCGGTCCGGCAGCCGAAGTATGCGGTGCCGATCTCCCACACCAGGTCACCGCCGTGGCGCAGATGGTACTCCGACAGGCCGCCCTCGCCGGTGTCGTGGGCGAAGCCTCCGAGGGCGGCCCCCCGGTTCAGGGCCAGGACGGCGTTGGCGGACAGCGAACCGAAGCTCATCGCCGAGACGTTGAGCAAGGACATGTCGTAGGGCTTGGTGCATTCCGGGCCGCCGATGCGGACCCGGGGCTCCTCCACCCCCACCGGGAATGGCCTGATCGACGATTCGAAGTATTCGTGGCCCTGGGCGTAGACGTTCCGCTCGGTTCCAAACGGAATCTCCGCTTCGTCTCCCTTGGCGCGCTGGTAGACGAGACTGCGCACATCCCGGTCGAACGGACGGCCGTCGTAATTGCGCTCAATGAAATACTGCTGCAACTCTGGTCGGATCGACTCCAGCATGAAGCGGATATGCCCCAGTACCGGATAGTTTCGCAGGACTGAATGGCGCCTTTGAAGCAGATCATGAGTGCCGACTCCGGCTATCGCCGCGCACAACACGGCGACCGGCCACCACCAAGGCGAGACGGCCAACGCCGTGGCGCCAAAGGCGATTGCGACGGCCCCGATGAATCCGATCACTGCAATTCTGATCATGCGTGGAACTTACACCCTTCCCGGGATACACGACAATTCCCCATTGATGCGACATCCAGCACATTTCGCGGACGGAATCTCTATCAGATCGGCGTGTGCGGATTTCGTGAGGGACAGAATGGGCCGAAGTCCGGGCCACGCTGCCGGTGCCGGGCCGACCGCCAAGAGGGGGCGGAAGGCTGGACGGCTGCTGCCACCGGCAGATGCTCGGGCCTTGACCCGAGGCCGGGCAGTTGACGATCTCGGGCTCCCCGGCGGTCGGCGGCCCGAGCGCTGGTGAGGCCGCCCGCCCCCGGACCGCCTCGCTGCCTGCTGTCGACAGCCTCACGTGGGGCCGGCTTCGACCGAACCGCGGGCGTAACGGTCGGCCCACGCAGCGAGCATGATCGCGACATAGCGGGCGTCGGCACGATCGGTGAGCAGATGGTCGGCGCCGTCGATCGCAATGAAGGACTTGGGATGTCGTGCCGCGTCGAGGATCTGCTGAGCATTCTCCACACCCACCGTCTCGTCCGTCGGCGAGTGCAGCACCAGGAGCGCGTGACGCAGCCGGTGAATGCGCTCCGCCTGAGGCTGCGCGGCGATGTCATCGAGGAACTCCCGACGGATGCGGAACACGCGACCCCCCAGATTCACCTCGGCTTCTCCGTGCCGCTCGATCTCCTCCCGCCTGCCACCGAAGGTGTGCACGACGTGTTCCGGGTCCACAGGGGCACCGATCGTGGCCACCGCCGTGACCTCGGGTATCCGGTGCGCGGAGGCCAGCACGGCCGCACCGCCCAGCGAATGCCCGATGAGGATCGACGGTGCCGCGAAGTGTCCGCGCAGGTAGTCGGCGGCGTGCACGAGATCGTCCACATCGGAGCTGAACGTACTGTCGGCGAAGTCACCGCCGGACTCACCGAGGCCGGTGAAATCCAAACTGAAGACCGCGATTCCGCGTTCGGCCAACTCCCGGGAGATCCGAGCGGCCGCCAACCAGTCCTTGCCACACGTGAAGCAGGGGGCGAATACGGCGTACGCCCAAGGTGTCCCCTCCGGCAGGTCAAGACGCGCCACGAGAGGGATGCCCTGCGAGCCGATGAATTCGACTTTTCTACTGTGCCTGGCCATCCCGGTACTCCACGTCCTGACCTCAACATAGTTTCGTGCATCATTCTTCCTCTGCAATGGGCCCCCGCATGCCACGACGGGCTGGCGACGAATCGGCACAGCACCCGGTGAGGAAGGCTCGAATCTCCCTGCTTCAGCAGGGGGAGCAAGTCAAAAGCGGGTCGTCCGCCTCACCACGTAGGACACGGCCTTATTCGAGGTCGTCTCTCCCCAGGTATTCACGTATGTACCTGGAAAAATCGCACCCCTCGCCGATCACTTCACCCCGGGCGTCAAGCACGAGGGCGTAGTCTTCGGTATCCACCAGATAGATTCGGCCGTCGAACGTATATGCCCCAGAATGCTTCACGGACATACGCTCCCTCTACGTTCGTCTTGGTGCGGCTGCAGGGTCCGCGGGCCCCGGAGCGCGGGCCCACCAGCCACACCACCCCCCCCAAGACACAGTACAGCCAGCGTGGGCGTAAAGCGACTTATAACAAAAACCCCCCC
>NZ_JBHVST010000135.1:0-23220 GCF_042885015.1 Streptomyces sp. NPDC058086
AACAACCCCCCGGACCTCACCTTCCCCCCCACCGCCGATAACCCCTCAAACCCCCCAAAAACACCCCCGCCCCCCCCCACAAACCTTTCCCCGCCCCCCCCGCTGCGGGGGGAAGTACCTGCGCGATCTACTACGACGGGGGAATCGCGTCAGGCACTGCGGGGGGTGGCTGAGATGGTCCTTACGTCCGGGATTTCCGGCTCGGCCAGCTGGTGGTCACGCTGGTCGAGGTTCACAAAGATCATTCCGTATCGAATGGCACATCGCACGGGCTGCGGCGCGCCGCGCGGGCGCCGCAGACACCGGTACGCCCGGACGTCCTCGTCGTCGTCCCGGGTGACGACGACCGGCTCTCCGAACACCGTCACCATCAGCGAGTCGCCACTGTGGGGAATGGCGGTCGCCAGGTCGATGAAGTGCCAGCCGGAGCGGTACGCGGTGGCCATTTCTCGGCGGAAGGATCGGTCGTCCGGGGGTGTCGTCACATCAACTCCCGGCGCCGTCATCCGTACTGACCGACGACGCGCTGCCACCGGCAGGCGTGGTGGACACGGCTACCGCCGGCCAGGCACTGTCCGCCCGAGCGTCACCCTTCCCATCGGAGAGGCCACTCAGCGCACCGAAGGCCACAACGGCGGAGAAGGCGGCGACAAGCACCGAGCGAAGCATTTTGTTACCCATATTCGGCTTCGTCCTCACTTGAAGGTCCCCTCTTCCCCCGTCGGATACGACGATGGCTCATTCGGGCACGTCATGGCCACATAATCGATGCATCATGTTCCTGCACGTTCAGGACCCTGGGGGGTGGAGATTTGGCAACGAATCAGACTAAAGCGACACATCCCCATGCGGTGACCGAGCTGTGCGAGGAGGGAAGCCGCCTTTACGCGAATGCCCTCCGCACGGGACGTATCGCCCGCGCGGAAGTGGAGACGGCTCCCTGCCTGATGGAGTTCGCCCTACTCCATCCCGATCCTGATGACGCCAACTGGCTGCGTCCCGTACCCGCGTCGATCGCCCTGTCCCAGCGGCTGAACCCCCTGGAACACGAGATCACCGAGCGCAGGCGGCTGTCGATCGAACTGGCCGACGCTTTCGAGCCGTTCATGGCCCTCAGCGCGCAGACCACGGTGAGCACGCACTCCATCACCGTGCTGGAGGGCGGCGACCGCATCAACGCGGCGCTCAACCTGGCCACGGCCCAGTGCCAGACCGAGATGCTCACGGTCCAGCCCAGCGGCAACCGCGGCGAGCGCGCCCTCATCCAGGGGCTGGAGCGGGACAGGGTGCTGATCGAACGTGGTGTGAGGATCCGGACGCTCTATCAACACACGGCCCGCTACAGCCCGGAAAAGCTGGCCTACGTGGACAAGCTCTCCAACGGCAAGGTGGAATACCGCACCATCGACGAGCTGGTGGAGCGCCTGATCATCTGTGACGAGACCGTCGCCGTCATCCCCGCGCGCGACGATCAGCAAGTGGCACTGGAACTCCGCCATCCGGGCCTCGTCCGCTACCTGATCAAGGTCTTCGAGTTCATGTGGGCCCGCTCGGTCCCGCTGAGCACCGGCGCTCCCTACGAAACCGACCCCGACGGCATCACGGACATCCAGCACTCCATCGCCAAACTCCTGGTGGAGGGCCACGTCGACGAGGCCATCGCCCGCCGCCTCGGCATGAACGTCCGCACCTGCCGCTCCCACATAGCCAAGCTGGCCACCGCTCTCGGCAGCGGCAGCCGCGCCCAACTCGGCTATCTCATCGCGGAATCGGGAATCCTCAAGCAGGAGGGAGCGGCGGGGTGACCGAAGCGCCGCACCCGGCCCACGGCGTGGAAGAACTGTGCCCGGCCGGATCGGAGCTGTACGAACGGGCCCTGCGCGAAGGGCGCGTACGCAGCGCGGACGCCGCCGAAGCACCCTGCCTCGTCGACTTCGGACTGGTGCACCCGGCCATCGAGGATCTGAACTGGCTGGAGCCCGTCGCCCCGGCTGTCGCCCTCCACCGGTTGTTACGGACCTCCGAGGAACGCGTCGCGGAAGAACGGCGGCGCGAGGCCAGACTGGCCGCGGTGTTCGAGCCGCTGATGCGGATCGACGGCCGGCGCACGGCAGCCACGGACACCCCGACGATCCGGGTCCTCAGCGGTACGGAGCGGATCAACGGGGCCATCACCGAGGCCATGGCCGACGCATCCCGGGAACTCCTCACCATCCAGCCCCACGCCGGCCACATCGGCCGGCGCTATGAGGCGGCCGAGGCCACCGCCCTGGGTCGCGACCAGGCCCTGCTCGACCGCGGCGCCCGCATCCGCACCCTCTACCAGCACACGCTCCGCCACTCACCCATGACTCTCGCCCGCTACGAACAGCTGAACGGCGACGTCGAGGCTCGGAGCCTGGACGAGATCACCGACCGGCTCATCGCCGTCGACCGCTCCGTCGCCTTCATCCCCGCCGACAAAGACGGCTTCCTCGCCCTGGAAGTCCGCCATCCGGCCCTGGTCTCCTACCTCGTGACCACCTTCGACCGGCTCTGGCGCCTGGCCACCCCCATGTACCCCGAAGCCGTCCAGCGCCCGTCCCACAACGGCATCACCCCCCGCCAACGCGCCATAGCCGCCCTGCTCGTCGAAGGGCACACGGACACCGTGATCGCCGACCGCCTCGGCATGAACGTCCGCACCGCCCGCGTCCACATCGCCAAACTCGCCGTCACCCTCGGCAGCGAGAGCCGGGCCCAACTCGGCTACCTCATCGGGCGGTCGGGGATTCTCGACCGGGATCACTGAGCGGCAGCAGTTCCGCGGCGCGCTGCGGTCCGTCCAGGCCCGCCTGCGCGATCCGCACACCCAACTGGGTGCGGCTCGCGGCGCCCAGGGTCTCCGAGAGGCGTGCGATGTGTGCCCGGCAGGTGCGGACGCTGATACCCAACCGCTCCGCGACCACCGCGTCCTGGTGTCCCTCGGCGAGCAGTGCCGCGATGGACCGCTCGCGGTGGGTGATGCCGTCGATGCCGGTGTCCGGGAGCGGCGCGGCGAGCGGGATCGCCAGGCGCCACAGCCGTTCGAAGACCGTGACCAGGTAGTCGACGAGGGCGGGGTGGCGCAGTTCCAGGGCGATGGTGCGGTCGGAGTTGGCCGGGATGAACGCCACCTTGCGGTCGAACAGGATGAGCCGCTCCACGACCTCGTCGAGGGTACGGGCCTCCGCGACCTCCCCCATCAGCTCCATGTAGTTGTGCAGGCCCTGGCCGTGCCGGGCCACGTGCGTGTACAGGTCGCGCATCCGCACGCCCCGCCGGCGCATCTCCAGCGCCCGGTGCAGACCCTCGGAGAGTTCGTCCTCGCGGCGGATGCCGCCGGGCTGCACGGTGAGCACCTCGGTCGCGCACGCCTCGGTCGCCTCGTCCATCGCGGCCCGGATCCGCGGCAGTCCGTCGAGCACGCGGATCGCCACGCCCTCCGTGGGCGCCTGGACGCGCCCGCCGAGACCGGCGTACCACTCGAACGCGGCCACCGCGTCGCCCACCCGCGTCTGGCTGGCGCTGACCTCCTCGTACACCCCGCGCAGCAGCCGTGTCATGACCTCCTGCGGCGAGGTCGGCACCAGCCACCCCATGTCGTCGGGGTCCGGATGCAGCAGCGCCAACTCGACAAGACAGGGCACCGTCTCGGCGTCCTCGCGCGGCACGCGTCCGCGCCGCACGGCCCGGGAGTACACCCGGTCCCCGGCCTCGCACAGTCGGTCAGCGCCGTGCGGATGCCTGTCCCTCCTGTGCCCGGCCATCTTCCACCCCTGGCTCCAGCATCCTCGCGATGCGACGCCTCCGCGCCGTCCGCAGCGCAACTATGCGCGGCCCCGACCGCCATCGCAACACGGCTGCACCCTTCACGCGCCCCTTCTCGCCCGCATACGTCCTGAAATATCCCCACCTCCGCACGGCGCTCTGCAACAACATGACGGTGGTGGCGGTGCGCCGCCCGGTGCATCGTGGACCCGCTCACCCAGGGCGACACGGCGTCCTGGCCCGCCCTGGCCGGACACTCCTCGTCCGGCCAGGGCTCCTCCGGCCCTTGTCCGGATCGCGTGAGCTGCCGGAAATCGTCGAGTGATCGGTACGTTACGTACCGCACCTACCGTCAGGCCATGGCGGACATATTTGACGCGTACGCGTTGGCCGATGCGTGGGACGAGATGTTTGAGCGGCCGGGTGAAGTCAGGACCGCCTATGAGCCGGTACTGGCCGCCCTGCAGCCGATCGAACCGGGTGAACTGCGCTTCCGGGCCGACCAGATGGCTCGCGCGTTCACCGACCGGGGCGTGACCTACGCCTTCGCGGGCGAGGAGCGCCCCTGGCCGCTGGACCTGGTCCCCAGGATCCTCGACGCCCTCGAATGGGACCTCATCCAACGGGGGGTCTCCCAACGGGTGAGAGCCCTGGAGGCCTACCTCTCCGACGCCTACGGGCCCTGCCGCGCCTTCGAGGACGGGGTCGTGCCCTGGCGTCTCCTGCTCAACTCCCCCCATTTCCACCGGGCGGCGCACGGGATCGAGCCACCCGGCGGCGTACGCATCCACGTCGCCGGCATCGATCTCGTACGGGACGAGGCCGGGGACTTCCGGGTCCTGGAGGACAACGTCCGCGTGCCGTCCGGGGTCTCGTACGTCATCGAGAACCGGCGCGCGATGACCAGGATCTTCCCGTCCCTCTTCGCCGAACAGCACGTCGTCCCCGTGGACGGCTACGCGCAGAGACTTCTGGCGGCCCTGCGCGCCGCCGCGCCCGACGGGGTCGGCGACCCGAGGGTCGTCGTGCTCACCCCCGGCCCCAGCAACGCCGCCTACTTCGAACACGCCCTGCTGGCCCGGCTGATGGGGGTGCAGCTGGTCGAGGGGCACGATCTCGTCTGCCGGAACAACCGTGTCTGGATGCGGACCACGCGGGGCGAGATGCCGGTGCATGTCGTATACCGACGGCTCGACGACGACTTCCTCGATCCGCTGCACTTCCGGCCCGATTCGGTGATCGGCTGCCCGGGCATCCTCAGCGCCGCCCAGGCGGGCACCGTCACGCTCGCCAACGCCGTGGGCAACGGCATCGCCGACGACAAACTCCTCTACACGTACGTACCCGATCTGATCCGGTACTACCTCGGCGAGGAGCCCGTTCTCCCGAATGTCGAGTCCTACCGTCCGGACGAACCGGGCCAGTTGGACGCCGTCCTCGACCAGATCGACCAGCTGGTGATCAAGCCGGTGGACGGGGCGGGCGGCCAGGGCATCGTCATCGGCCCCAAGGCCGACCGGGACACCCTGGAGCGCACCCGGGAGGCCGTCGCCGCCGACCCGCGTGGCTGGATCGCGCAGCGGCCCGTGGCGCTCTCCACCTCGCCCACCCTCGCGGGCGACCGGATGGCGCCCCGCCACATCGACCTGCGCCCGTTCGCCGTCAATGACGGCACGGACATCTGGGTGCTGCCCGGCGGCCTCACCCGGGTCGCCCTCCAGGAGGGCAACCTCATCGTCAACTCCAGCCAGGGCGGCGGCTCCAAGGACACCTGGGTGCTGGCGGAGGGCCCCGCCGAGCTCCCCCGAGTTCTCGACTTCGCCGACGACGGCACGGCGTTGGACGTGGTCCCGCGCCAGCTCGGACCCGACGGCGACCGTGGCGTCGTACAGGAAGGGGCACAGCAGCAGTGAACGACGTGATCCTCTCCCGCATAGCCGAGGCCCTGACCTGGACGGGCCGTTACGTCGAGCGGGCGGACGCCACCGGCCGCATCCTCGACGCCTACCTCCACCGCCTCCTGGAGGACCCCTGGCGCGACGAGAACGTGGCCTGCCGCTCCCTGTACGCCATCCTCGGCGTCGACGCGGGCGCCGAACGCGTCGACATGCAGCAGGTCCTGGACCAGCTCGCCTTCGACGCCCGCTCCACCTGCTCCATCGAGGGCGCGCTCGGAGCCGCCCGCCTCAACGCCCGCAGCGCCCGCGAGGCCGTCTCCTCGGAGATGTGGGAGTGCCTCAACTCCACCTGGCACGCGCTGGCCGACCAGCGCCTCGCGGCCCGCCGTACGGGCCCGTACGCGTACCTGGAGCTGGTACGCCGTCGGGCCGCCCTCTTCTTCGGCCTCGCCGACTCCACGATGAGCCGCGACGACAGCTGGCGTTTCGTGGTGCTGGGCCGGAGCCTGGAGCGGGTGGACATGACCGTACGGCTCCTCTCCGTCCGCGTGCTGGACGCCGTCCACGCGCCCGACTGGCCGACGCTGCTGAGCGCGAGCGGCGCGGACGAGGCGTATGCCCGGGTGTACGGAGGTTTCGGCGACACCCCGAGAGTGGCCGAATTCCTCCTCCTTGACCGGGACTTCCCGCGGTCCGCCCTGCACGCGCTCACCACCGCCGAGGAGTGCCTCGCCGCCCTCGGCCGCCCCCGTCAGGACCCGGCCCGCCGCCCGATAGGCCGGATGAGAACCCGCCTGGAGTACCTGGACCTGACGGCCCTGGAGGAACAGCTCCCCCTGCTCCTCCGTGACCTGCAACAAGCGTGCATGGCCTCGGCGGAGGCGGTGGCGGAGAGGTTCTTCCCGTACCAGGGGCCCGTCGAGTGGGCCCAGGAAGGAGCGTGAGCGCGATGAGCACTCCCGTGACACGCCGGCTGCGGATCCGGCACACCACCCGCGTCTCGTACGCACAGGCCGCGGTCTCCTCCCACAACGAGGTCCGCATGACCCCCCTGACACTCCCCGGCCAGACGACCCTGGACGCCAGGGTCACGGTCAACCCGACCACGCCCACCTGGTCGTACTGGGACTACTGGGGCACCCAGGTGACGGGCTTCGACCTGATGGAACCGCACGAGGACCTGACCATCACGGCGTCGAGCCTGGTGGAAACGGCCCCACCGGGCCCGCCGGCCCCCGCGCCGACCTGGGCGGAGGTCGCGAGAACGACGGCGAACTCCCGCCTCCTGGAGTACGCGTCCCCGACCACCCGTACGACGGTGACACAGGAGCTGGTGGAGCGGGCGAGGTCGGCGTCGACGGGCCTGGACCCACACGAGACGGCGGTCGCGGTCTCGTCCATGGTCACCGACCAGGTCTCGTACATCCCCGGCGCCACCGGTGTGAACACCGGCGCCGTGGAGGCCTGGGAACAGGGTGCGGGCGTCTGCCAGGACATCGCCCACCTGACGGCGGCCCTCCTGCGCGGCCTGGGCCTGCCCACCCGCTATGTCTCCGGCTACCTCCACCCCGAACGCGAGGCCGAACTCCACCGCCCCGTCGCCGGCCAGAGCCACGCCTGGATCGAGTACTGGGCCGGCGACTGGACCGGCTACGACCCCACCAACAGCACCCGGGCCGACGAGTCCCACGTCGTGGTCGGCCGCGGCCGCGACTACGACGACGTGACCCCTCACAAGGGGATCTACCGGGGGGTGGCCGGGGGGCCGCCGGAGGTGACGGTGGAGTTCACCCGGGTGGCGTGAGGATGCGGTTTCCCCCGGAGGTCGGGCGCGGGCTCAGCTCCGCTTGGGCCCGGTGATCGTCTCCCCGATCACGAAACCCTTGGCGGGGCCTTCGGGGACGGTGACGTCGGTGCCGTAGGGGACTCGGTGCACTCCGACCCAGTCGGCCTTCTCCGGCTGGGGCTCGGTGAGGACGGTGACGGTGCCCTGGTTGTCGTGGTCGTCGATGATCACGTAGCGACGAACCCCGCACCGTACTCGCCACCACCCCGGAGGGGCTCGCCGCCCTCCTCGAACATCTCAGGCCGCGGCCCAGCTCGTGAGCAGGGCCTCGCGGGCCGCCCGCCAGGGCGTCACGCCGTCGCCCTCGACGCTCCCCCACTCCAGCAGCCGCGCCACGTCCGCCGTACCGTCCACGAACCGGTTCAGCAGTGCCACCGACAACTCGTACTCGGACTGGACGTAGCCGCCGACGGCCGCGGTGTACACCGTCAGCTCGGCCTTCTCCTCGTCCGTCCGTACATGGAGTTCGAACGCGGGCGGTGCCTCACCGCCGCCCGTCGCCATGTCGAGGACCGTGTCCATCACGTTGTTCACCAGCCACCGGGTACTGGAGCGCACCTGCACGTCGTGGACGGTGACCTCACGGACATCCGCCCAGGGCCAGAACCCCTGCTGGCCCGTGCCCACAGCCTGAAGCCCCTCGGGGGTGAGCCGCACCCCGCGCCCGTACCCCTCGGGCTCGGCGCCCACGTACACGTTCTCCTTGGTGATCCAGAACAGGCCGATCATGGCCACGGACGCCTCCAGCGCAACTAGCGCATCAAACACAACAAGCACGGTCCCCCTCTGAGACACGCGCAGCCCCGAAACGGTTCACCTGGCGATCACGCTGCCGCCGACTTCTCCTGGAGCACCCGAGAGGAGCCCGGAGATGAGCGACGCCGGCCGCGCGCGGCGCCGCCCACCGCGGCCGTGAGCGCGGGTACGTCCCGCCGATGCCGACGGCTGAGAGCGAGAGCGTCGCCCTGGAACCGGAGCGGCTGCGCCTGGCCCCCGCCCTCCCTCGCGGCCGCCACCTCGTGCACGGCGCCGGCGCTGACGATATGGCAGTCGATGGGGCGCCGACCCCTGATCCGACGAACGCGCGGGAGCCCCTCGCCCAGGGCTCCCGCGCGTTCGTCAGTGCAGCACGTCGGTACAGGTCGTCAGTGCGGAAGCACGACTACTTGAGGCCGATCGCCGTGCAGTCCGCCTTGGTCGAGGCCGCGCAGATCTGCTTGACGGTGTAGATGCCGTCCTGGATCACCGTCTCCTTGATGTTCGCCTTGGTCAGGGCGACCACGGGCATCAGCTGGGAGGGAATCTTCTTGTTCGTGGGGCTGTCGACCTTGTCGCGGGTGAGCGCGTCGAACTCGATGCCACGCCCCTGGACCTTCGCCACGGCCATCTCGGCGGCCGCGGAGGCCTCGTCGGGGTAGGACTTGTAGACGCTCATGTACTGCTCGCCCCGGACGATCCGCTGCACCGCGTCCAGCTCGGCGTCCTGGCCGGTGACCGGCGGCACCTTGCTGACGCCCATGGTCTTCAGGGCGTCGATGACGGCACCCGCGAGTCCGTCGTTGGCGGAGTAGACACCGGCGATGTTGTTGAGGCCGATGGCCGTGATGGCCTTCTCCATGTTGGCCTTGCCGACGGCCGGGTCCCAGTCCTTGGTGTCGTACGACTTGGAGATGACGACCTTGCCGTTGAGCTCACCCAGGGCGCCCGCCTTGAACTGCGCCGCGTTCGGGTCGGTGGGCGAGCCGTTCATCATGACGATCTTCTTCGAGGTGGCGTCGGTGCCGAGCGCCTCCAGGAGGGCCTTGCCCTGGACCTGGCCGACGAGCTCGTTGTCGAAGGAGATGTAGGCGTCGATCGGGCCCTGCGCCAGACGGTCGTAGGCGATGACGGGGATGCCCGCGTCCTTGGCCTTCTGCACATCGCTCGCGATGGCCTTGGAGTCCACCGCGTCGACGAGGATCACGTCGACCTTGTCGGCCACCATCTGCTGGAACTGCTGGCTCTGCTTGGTGGCGTCCTGAGCCGCGTTGGCGTAGTCGACCTTGCCCTTGTTGTTCGTGAGCTTGGCGACCTGCTGCTCGATGATCGGGTAGTCGAACTTCTCGTAACGGGTGTTGGCCTTCTCCGGGAGGAGCAGACCAACCGTGATGTCGTCACCCTTGGTCGGGCTCGCCTTGGTGCTGCTGCCGCCGATCCCGTCCACGACACCGCACGCGGCGAGGGAGACGGTCATCGCGGAGCAGGCCAGGGCTATGGCGGTACGACGAAGCCGGGTGTTACGAGTGTTCACATCAGGTGCCTTCCGGGCGAGGTAGCTGCTTTGCGACCCAGGTGGCTGAAAGCCAACGCGGCGATCACCTCAGCGTCAAGGAGTAACCACTTAACGAGATGGCAACAGCATTCTGTGTTCCCCAAGTGAACACGATGGGAAGGGGGTGCGCCGCCACTTCCACAGAACCCCTCTGATTGACTTGCGTCACTCGCTCCCCGGCGGCATACAACCCACCCCCACGCCCGGGAGTCTCCAAGGTGGCCGCGCACACCGCAGCACGGATCAGGGGAAGCATGGGACCAGTTGGACGGGGTGGACCGGCGCTCGCCACGACACTGACGATCGCCACCACCGGGGGCCTGCTCGCCATATCGTGAGCACCCGCCTCCGCCGTGAGCAGCTGCGCATCACCGGCGTACAAGCGGCAGTTCTACGCGAACACCACCTTCTCCGGCACACCGAAGAAAACGGACTGCGACGGCGCGGTCGGCGAGAACTGGGGCACGAAGGCCCCCGCCTCCGGCCTCCCGAAGGACAACTTCGGCGTCCGCTGGACCGTGACAAGGGACTTCGGCTCCGGCGGGCCCTTCACCCTTCCCGTCGCCGCCCAGAACGGCCTGCGCGTCGACTACGC
This sequence comes from Streptomyces sp. NPDC058086, assembly GCF_042885015.1. Lineage (NCBI taxonomy): Bacteria > Bacillati > Actinomycetota > Actinomycetes > Kitasatosporales > Streptomycetaceae > Streptomyces > Streptomyces sp. NPDC058086. The sequence goes on from NZ_JBHVST010000135.1 coordinate 10,440, forward strand.
CAACTGGACCGGCGCCGCCAACGTCTCCTTCGCCTACAATCCGCGCACCTCGGCCTCCGTCGACAAGGTCAAGCCCCTCACCCCGACGGGCCCCTCCGTGGCGTACGACAAAGCCACCGGCAAGGCCAAGCCGACCTGGGCGAAGAACCAGGAACTGGACCTCTCCGGATACCGCGTCCACCGCCGTCTCAAAGGCAGCACCACCAGGTCGAAACCGGCCACGACGACCACCACCTCGTACACGGACACGACCGTGCCCGCGACCGGCGACACCTACTACTACGAGGTCGCCTGACGTTCAAGGTCGCCCGACCTTCAAAGGGCGGCAAAGATCCGTACAACCAATCCCCTTCCTTGTCGGTCCTGATCGTCAACGGCTTTGCCCGCCGTTGACGATCGGGACCGAAGGAACGCATGAAACCAGCCAGACGCACGACGGTCGCGACCGCCACCGTCCTCGTGCTCACCACCGCAGGCGGCCTCCTCACCGCCACCTCCGCCGCCGCGGCCACCACCTGCACCTCGCCGGTCTACAAGCGGCAGTTCTTCGCGAACACCGCCTTCTCGGGGACGCCGAAGAAGACCGACTGCGACACCGCGGTCAGCGAGAACTGGGGCACGAAGGCCCCCGCCTCCGGCCTCCCGAAGGACAACTTCGGCGTCCGCTGGACCGCGACAAGGGACTTCGGCTCCGGCGGGCCCTTCACCCTTCCCGTCGCTGCCCAGGACGGCATCCGCGTCTACCTCGACAACACCCGCAAGGTCGACCTCTGGAAGAACGTCTCCTCGACGGTGAAAAAGACCGTCAACCTCACGATCCCTTCCGGCAAGCACACCCTGCGCGTCGACTACGCCAACTGGACCGGCGCCGCCAACGTCTCCTTCGCCTACACCCCCCGCACCACCGCCACCGTCGACAAGGTCAAGCCGCTCGCGCCGACCGGCGCGGGGTTCGACGAGTTCCCGGACGCGGAGAACCTCCCCCTCGTCAAGGTCACCTGGGCCGCGAACAAGGAGATGGACCTCGCCGGCTACCGCGTCTACCGGCGGGTGAAGGGCACCGGTACCTGGACGAAGGTGGCCACGACCACCAGCCGGGGCCACACGGACGCCCCGCCGGCCACGGGCCAGTCGTACTACTACGAGGTCCGCGCCTACGACAAGGCGGGCAACGAGTCGGCCGGCGGCGCCGACCAGGGGCCGGTCACCACGGACGACCACACCGCGCCCGCCGCTCCGGTCCTCACCGCCACCGCCACGGAGGCGTCCAACAACCTCTCCTGGACGGCCTCCGCGGACGCGGCCACCTACCGGATCCTCCGCAAGCGGGACACCTCGACCTCGTACACCGAGCTCGCCGAGACCACGGCCACCGCGTACACCGACACCACGGCGTCGTACGGCAAGGCGTACGACTACAAGGTCAGCGCCGTCGACGCGGCCGGGAACGCCGCGGCCTCCGCCGTCGTGCGCAGCAGGCGCACCATCTCTCCGCCCACGAACGTGGTGGCGACCACGCCCAGTTGGGGTGCGGTCTTCACCTGGACGGAGCCCGCGGGCGGCGACACCGCCGACTACGAGGTGTATCGCTCGGAGACCTCTCCGGTGAACATCGCGAGCGCCTACCCCGTCGACTGTCGCAGCCGTAAGACCCGCACCGACGTGGCCGGCAACACGATCCGCAGCTGCACCGACTACGACGGCGACCAGGGCCGCACCTACCACTACGTGATGATCCGGAAGAACACCGCGGGTCTGTGGTCCACCGGCTCCGCGGAGCTGACCGTCACCCGGCCCGGCGACGAGATCCCGCCGCCGAACGTGACCGGCCTGACGGCCGAGCCGCTGGAGTACGGCGTCAAGCTCGACTGGGACGACAGCACGGCGACGGACCTGGACCACTACGAGGTCTACGAGTACCGGTCGTGCTGCACGCCGGAGTTCCTGGGCGAGGTGCCGGCCGGCACCTCGGAGTTCGTCGTCGGTCCGGAGCCGGCTGACGGCGAGGAGAAGACCTACGTCGTCATCCCGGCCGACATCTACGGCAACTACGCCGAGTGGACGGGAGCGTACTGGGACCGTCCCGTCTCCACCGTCACCGTCACCGAACTCGACCTCAGGCCGACCACCGTCCCCGAGGACACCGCGCCCTGCTCCGTGCTCACCTATACGACCCTCGGCGACGCGGGCGGCATGTACATCGAGTGCGCCGACTCGGTGGCCACGGAGGCCGCCGGCATCAACGTGTACCGCTGGGACCGCGCGACGAGCACCTACGTCCGCGTGACGAACGTCCCCCTGGCGCCCACCGCCACCAACTACACGGACACCACCATGCCCGCCGGCACGACCGTCTACTACCTGCTCTCGGTCGTCGCACCCGACGGCTCGGAGACCTTCAGCAACGTGGACTCCAGTGTGTCCCTGCCGAGCGGAGCCTGACCTCCCGATGAAGACCACCCTGCGGGCGGCGGCCGTGGTGCTGGCCACCACGGCCGGTTTCCTCACCACCGTGGCCACCCCCACCGCCTCCGCCACGACGAACTGCGTCTCCCCCGTCTACAAGCGGCAGTTCTTCGCGAACACCGCCTTCTCCGGGACGCCGAAGAAGACCGACTGCGACACCACGGTCAGCGAGAACTGGGGCACGAAGGCCCCCGCCTCCCGCCTCCCGAAGGACAACTTCGGCGTCCGCTGGACCGTGACGAGGGACTTCGGATCGGGAGGCCCCTTCGCCCTTCCCGTCGCCGTCCAGGACGGTCTGCGCGTCTACCTCGACGGCACCCGCAAGGTCGACCTCTGGAAGAACGTCTCCTCGACGGTGAAAAAGACCGTCAACCTCACGATCCCTTCCGGCAAGCACACCCTGCGCGTCGACTACGCCAACTGGACCGGCGCCGCCAACGTCAGCTTCGGCTACAGCCCCCGCACCACCGCCACCGTCGACAAGGTCAAGCCCCTCGCGCCGACCGGGACTTCCGTCTCGTACGACACGGCGGGCGGCAACGCCAAGCTGGGCTGGGCGAAGAACAAGGAGATGGACCTCGCGGGGTATCACGTCTACCGCCGTCTCAAGGGCAGCGCCGCCTGGTCGAGACTGGGTGCGCCGACCACCACCTCGTACACGGACACGACCGTGCCCGCGACCGGCGACACCTACTACTACGAGGTCCGCGCCCACGACAAGGCCGGCAACGAGTCGACGGGCACCGCCGACCAGGCCGTGACCACCGTCGACCGGACGGCGCTCGCCGCGCCCGCCGGGCTGATCGCCACCTCCGTGTCCCGTGGGCTGCAGCTCGACTGGAACGGGGTCACGGGAGCGGTGTCCTACCGCGTCTACCGGGCGCCGAGCGAGAACGGCGTGTACAGCCCGGTGGACAGTACGGACAAGCTCTCGTACCTGGACACCTCGGCCGTCGAGAGCGTCACCTACTACTACCGGGTGACCGTTCTCGACGCGGCGGGCAACGAGTCCGCGCGTTCCGTGGCCGCCGCCGGGGAGCGCGAGGACCTCACCCCGCCGCCCGCCGTCACCGGGCTGACGGTCACTCCGACCGAGTACGGCTTCGAGCTGGAGTGGGACAAGAACCCGGCCGCCGACCTCGGGAGGTACACCGTCTACCGGGGTGAACTCTGGGGCGACGAGGGCGACGAGCAGGTGTGCGCCGGAACGCTGACGGAGTACCTGCCGGCCGACACCACCTCGTACTCGTACACCACCCGACCGGACGGCGACCGCGTCTGCTTCTTCGTCGACGCCATCGACACGTCCTGGAACTCCTCCTTCAAGTGGACCCGGACGGCCGAGGCCGTGGCGGCGACCGAGCTCGACACCACGCCGAGCGTGCCGACGCCCGAGGGCTCGCCGCTGCGTCTGGAGGCGACTGGGGCGGAGGGCGACGAGGGCAACCGCCTGACCTGGTCCGGGCTCGGAGCGGGCGACGAGGAGTCCGCCGAGCCCGCGCAGGGCTTTCGCCTCTATCGGTGGAACCCCGCCACCGCCGCGTACGAGAAGATCCACGAGACCTCGGCCGGAGCGTTCGAGTACTTCGACACCGGCGCGAAGCGCGGCACCACGTCCTACTACTGGGTGACCGGTGTGAAGGCCGACGGCACCGAGACCCTGCCCGCCGGCGACTGGACGGTCACGGCGCCCGCCAAGTGACGCGCAGGGGCCCGGAGGCTCAGCCTCCGGGCCCCTGCGACAGATGGGCGTCGGACGTCAGTCCGAGGACTGCTGCCTCTTCGGGCGCCAGACCACCAGCGCGCTCGTCTGCTGGACCTCCTGGTACGGGACCAGGTCACGGCGGTACGAGGCGTGCACCGCGGCCTCGCGCTGCTGCATCGCGGCAGCGGCGCCGTCCAGGGCCGATTCCAGTTCCGCGACTCGGGACTGGAGGGCGGCGACCTGGTTCTCCAGCTCGATGATGCGCTTGATGCCGGCCAGGTTGATGCCCTCGTCCTGGGACAGCGCCTGCACCGTGCGGAGCAGCTCGATGTCGCGGGCCGAGTAGCGCCGGCCGCGCCCGGCGGTGCGGTCCGGGGAGACCAGGCCGAGGCGGTCGTACTGGCGCAGGGTCTGCGGGTGCAGGCCGGAGAGCTGGGCCGCCACCGAGATGACGTAGACCGGGGTCTCCTCGGTCAGTTCATAGGGGTTCCGACGACGGCCGTCCATCTGCTCATGCTCCCTTCGCGGCCTGGAAGAGCTCCGCCCGTGGGTCCTCGCCCGCGGTTGCCTCGCGATACGCCTCCAGGGCGTCGCGAGCCTTGCCCGACACGTCCGTGGGGACCGCGACCTCGACGGTGACGAGGAGGTCGCCGCGCGTACCGTCCTTGCGGACGGCACCCTTGCCGCGGGCCCGCATCGTACGGCCGTTGGGCGTGCCCGGGGGCAGTTTCAGGGTGACCGGGGGGCCGCCCAGCGTCGGTACACGCACCTCGCCGCCGAGCGCCGCCTCCGTGAAGGTGACGGGCACGGTGACGGTGAGGTTGTCGCCCTTGCGGCCGAAGACCGGGTGGGCGTCCACGTGGACCGTGACGTACAGGTCGCCCGCCGGGCCGCCCCGTTCGCCGGGTGCGCCCTTGCCGCGCAGGCGGATGCGCTGGTTGTCGCTCACTCCCGCCGGGATGCGGACCTGCATCGTGCGCGAGGACTTGGCGCGGCCGCTGCCGTGGCAGATCTCGCAGGGGTTCTCCGCGATCAGACCGCGGCCCTTGCAGTCCGGGCAGGGGTCCGTGAGCGAGAAGCCGCCGCCGGAGCCGCGGGCGACCTGGCCGGTGCCGACGCACGTCGGGCACACGCGCGGTGTGCCGTTCGCGTCGCCGGTGCCCGAACAGGCCTTGCAGGGCGCCTGGGACGTCATCCGCAGCGGGACCGTCGCGCCGTCCACCGCCTCGGTGAAGCTGAGCGTCACCTCGGTGTCGATGTCCTGGCCGCGCCGGGGCTGGGTCCGCGTACCGGTGCCCGCGCCGCCACGGTTGAACAGGCCCCCGAAGACGTCTCCGATGCCGCCGCCGAAGCCGCCGGCACCGCCCGCTCCGCCCTGGGCACCGCCTCCGAAGAGGTCGCCCAGGTCGAAGTTGAAGTTGCCGCCGCCCGCGCCGGGACCCGGACGGAAGCCACCGTTGCCGAAGAGGGCGCGTGCCTCGTCGTACTCCTTGCGCTTCTTGGGGTCTCCGAGCACGTCGTTCGCCTCGGAGATCTCCTTGAAGCGCTCCTCGGCCTTGGCGTTGCCCTTGTTGGCGTCCGGGTGGAACTCGCGGGCGAGCTTCCGGTACGCCTTCTTGATCTCTGCCTCGGTGGCGTCCTTGGGGACGCCGAGGACCTTGTAGAAGTCCTTCTCGATGAAGTCCTTGGTGCTCATCCTCGACGCCCCTCCTCTCTCATGCGTTCAACGTCAGCCCTCGTCCGGGCCACCGCTCTCCTTGTCGTCGGCCGCCTCGGCCTCGTCGGCCTTCACGGTCTGCGCCCCCGGCTGAGGTTCGGCGACCGCCACCCGCGCGGGGCGGATGGTGCGCTCGCCGATGCGATACCCCGGCTGCAGAATCGCCACGCACGTCGTCTCCGTGACGTCCGGCGCGTACGAGTGCATCAGGGCCTCGTGGATCATCGGGTCGAAGGGCTCGCCCTCCTTGCCGAACTGCTGGAGGCCCATCTTCGCCGCGACGGTCTCCAGCGACTCGGCCACCGACTTGAAGCCGCCGACCAGTTCGCCGTGGTCCCGCGCGCGGGCGATGTTGTCGAGCACGGGCAGGAGTTCGGTCAGGAGGTTCGCGATGGCGATCTCCTTGACCGCGATCCGGTCGCGCTCGACCCGGCGGCGGTAGTTCTGGTACTCGGCCTGGAGCCGCTGGAGGTCCATCGTGCGCTCGCCGAGCGCCGTACGGACCTGGTCCAGCTGTGCGGTCAGACCGGCCGTCTGTGCTGCTGATGCGTCCCCGGCCGGGGCCGCCGCCTCCTCCGTGGAGGGGGTGGCGGCCTTCGGCTCGGCGTCGTCAGGGGTGGCGCCGGAGGGGACGTCAGACTTCTCTTCGAAGCCCGGGGTCTCCTCCGTCACGCGGCACCGTCCTTGCGCTCCTCGTCGACGATCTCGGCGTCGACGACGTCGTCATCGGCCTTGGCCTGCTCGGCGCCGGGGGCACCCTCGGCGCCACCGGCGGCCTGCGCGGCCTGGGCGTCGGCGTACATGGCCTGGCCGAGCTTCTGCGAGACCGCGGCGACCTTCTCCGTGGCGGTGCGGATCTCGGCGGTGTCCTCGCCCTTGAGCTTCTCCTTCAGCTCGGCGATGGAGGCCTCGACCTCGGTCTTGACGTCACCCGGGACCTTGTCCTCGTTGTCCTTGAGGAACTTCTCGGTCTGGTAGACGAGCTGCTCGCCCTGGTTGCGGGTCTCGGCGGCCTCGCGGCGCTTGTGGTCCTCGTCCGCGTACTGCTCGGCCTCCTGGCGCATCCGGTCGACCTCGTCCTTCGGCAGCGAGGAGCCGCCGGTGACGGTCATCTTCTGCTCCTTGCCCGTGCCCAGGTCCTTCGCGGTCACGTGCATGATGCCGTTGGCGTCGATGTCGAAGGCGACCTCGATCTGCGGGACACCACGCGGGGCCGGCGGCAGACCGGTCAGCTCGAACATCCCGAGCTTCTTGTTGTACGCCGCGATCTCGCGCTCGCCCTGGTAGACCTGGATCTGGACGGACGGCTGGTTGTCCTCGGCGGTGGTGAAGATCTCGGACCGCTTGGTCGGGATCGTCGTGTTCCGCTCGATGAGCTTCGTCATGATGCCGCCCTTGGTCTCGATACCGAGGGACAGCGGGGTGACGTCGAGGAGCAGGACGTCCTTGACCTCACCCTTGAGGACACCGGCCTGCAGGGCGGCGCCGATGGCGACGACCTCGTCCGGGTTGACGCCCTTGTTGGCGTCCTGGCCGCCGGTCAGCTCCTTGACGAGCTCGGCGACGGCGGGCATGCGGGTGGAGCCACCGACGAGAACGACGTGGTCGATCTCGGAGAGGTTGATGCCCGCGTCCTTGATGACGTTGTGGAACGGCGTCTTGCAGCGCTCCAGAAGGTCGGCGGTGAGCTGCTGGAACTGGGCGCGCGTGAGCTTCTCGTCCAGGTGCAGCGGGCCCTCGGCGGAGGCCGTGATGTAGGGCAGGTTGATCGAGGTCTCGGTGGACGAGGACAGCTCGATCTTCGCCTTCTCGGCGGCTTCGCGCAGACGCTGGAGCGCCATCTTGTCCTTGGCGAGGTCCACGCCGTGGCCGGAGCGGAACTGCTGCACCAGGTAGTCGACGACACGCTGGTCCCAGTCGTCACCACCGAGGTGGTTGTCGCCGTTGGTGGCCTTCACCTCGACGACGCCGTCACCGATCTCCAGGAGGGACACGTCGAAGGTGCCGCCACCGAGGTCGAAGACGAGGATCGTCTGGTCGTCCTTGTCCAGGCCGTACGCGAGGGCGGCGGCCGTGGGCTCGTTCACGATGCGCAGGACGTTCAGGCCCGCGATCTCGCCGGCCTCCTTCGTCGCCTGGCGCTCGGAGTCGTTGAAGTACGCCGGGACGGTGATGACCGCGTCTGTGACCTTCTCGCCCAGATAGGCCTCGGCGTCACGCTTCAGCTTCTGCAGGATGAAGGCGCTCATCTGCTGCGGGTTGAAGTTCTTCCCGTCGAGCTCGATCTTCCAGTCCGTGCCCATGTGACGCTTCACGGAGCGGATGGTCCGGTCCACGTTCGTGACCGCCTGGCGCTTGGCGACCTCGCCGACGAGCACCTCACCGTTCTTGGCGAAGGCGACGACGGACGGCGTGGTCCTGGCGCCCTCGGCGTTGGTGATGACGGTGGGCTCGCCGCCCTCCAGAACGCTGACGACGGAGTTAGTCGTGCCCAGGTCGATGCCGACCGCACGTGCCATTTCAATTCCTCCAGCAATGACTTGAGTGGAACGGACTCAAGTGTGCACGACACTCACTGCTGGGTCAACAGACATGAGTCATGGGGGCTCAAGTCTTATCTCTTACTTACACGCAGGTGTGCTTGTAGACGTGGTCCGACCTGCGGCTTCTCGGCCAACCGACTCCCGGACGCGGGGACATGCCGTCCCCCGTAGGTGGGGATCCTAAGCAGCGCGAGTACGCCGACACAGGCGCCGCCCGCCACCCACAACGCCGCCGTCGCGCTCACCCATCCCATGTCGATCAGCATCCCGACGAGTGCACCCGCGAAGCCGGTGACCCCCACGACGATCGCGGCGCCCGGAGGTGTGACACCGAGGCGCCGCAGCCGGTGGACCAGATGATCGGGGGCGCCGCGCAACAGCGGACGCCCGGCCCGCCGCCGCGACACCAGCACCAGTACGGCGTCGGCGGTCGCCACGGCCGTCAGCGCGAACGCGGCGCCCACGCTCGACCCGGCCGCCCGCCCGGCGTGGACCAGTACCGCCGCCGAGGTCAGCACGAACCCGACGAACAGCGCGCCGCAGCGCCCCGGCACGATCCGGGCCGGAGGCCAGTTGTGCATCAGGAACCCGGTCAGCGCGGCGGCCAGCACGCTCAGCAGCGCCGCGAGCCCGTCCATGACCTCGGCGGCCGCGCAGCCGCTCAGCGCGAAGGCGGTCACCACCGCCACCGTCCCCATCACTCCGTCGGCGTGATCGAGCGAGGTGAAGGCATGGGTGGCGAGGGCGATCCAGCCGACGGCCACCGCCCCGACCGCCGGGCCGAGCTCGTCGTAGGGCACGGTCAGCGCGGCGGCGCCGGTCACGACGGCCGCCTGGAGCGGAACCCGCAGAAGAGCCGGCGGGGGCCACAGGTCGGCGACGAGCCCGAGGGCACCGACCCCGATCCCGGCGGCCAGCAGCCTCCCGGCCGCCGGCCCCAGCGGCGCCACGCCCGTCCAGTCCCCGACCCCGGCGACGAACGCCGCGACCGCCACCACCGCCACCCCGCCGAGCAGCGGCACCGCGCGCGCCCGCCGCCGTTCGACCACGCCGAGGCGCAGAGCGAGGAGCCGCAGCAGGGCGGCGAGCACGGCGGCGAGGAGCAGGGCGGAGGTGGCGGCGACGATTCCGTACAGCACGCCGCCAATTTAGTATTAAATGTCGCAAATACACCGCAGATAACACGATCGGGTTTACGTGTCGGCCGGTGGCCCCGCGACTGCGGGTCGGTGACTTCCGCGACTGCGGGTCCGTGACTTCCGCAACTGCGGGTCGGCGACTTCGGCGACTCAGGTGGACCTCAGCGACGCAGATCACCGCACCGCTGGCTACAGTGCGGCGGAAGATATGGGTAGTCTCAGACGGACTGCATAAGTTACCGCTTAGTAATCAGCTGAAGGTCGGCCTTCAGCTCCCCCCTCGCAGGCCCGAGGAGCCCCCAATGCAACTCGCCGCGATCATTGTGTCGCTGACGCTGACCGTGGTCGGCGTTGCGCTCATCGCACGAGCCGTCGCACAGATCTACCGGTTCATCAAGCTGGGCCAGCCGGTCCCGGCCGGTTCCCGAACCGACGACTGGAAGGCCCGCAGCATCACGCTGGCCAAGGAGTTCGTCGGCCACACCCGGATGAACCGGTGGGGGATCATCGGCGTCGCGCACTGGTTCGTCGCCGTCGGCTTCCTGACCCTCGGCCTGACGATCGTCACGGCGTACGGTCAGCTGTTCAAGGCCGACTGGACGCTGCCGATCCTGGGCGGCTGGCTGCCCTACGAGCTGTACACCGAGTTCATCGCGCTGTTCACGACGCTCGGCATCCTCGTACTGATCGCGATCCGGCAGCTGAACCGGCCTTCGAAGCCGGGCCGCAAGTCGCGCTTCGCGGGCTCCAAGACGGGCCAGGCGTACTTCGTCGAGGCCGTGATCCTCGTCATCGGCCTCGCGATCATGACCCTGCGCGGCCTGGAGGGCGCGATCCACGGCGTGCACCACTACGAAGCCGCGTACTGGGCCTCGTACCCCCTGGTCGCCGCCTTCAAGGGCCTGAGCCTCGGCACACTGCAGAACCTGGTCTACCTGACCGCCATGATCAAGCTCGGCGTCACCATGGGCTGGGCGATCACGGTCGGTCTCAACACCAACATGGGTGTCGCCTGGCACCGCTTCCTCGCCTTCCCGAACATCTGGTTCAAGCGGAACGCGAAGGGTGAGACCGCTCTCGGCGGGCTGCTCCCGATGACCAGCGGCGGCAAGGCCATCGACTTCACCGATCCGGGTGAGGACGACGTCTTCGGTGTCTCCCAGGTCGAGCAGTTCTCCTGGAAGGGCCTGCTGGACTTCTCCACGTGCACCGAGTGCGGCCGCTGCCAGTCGCAGTGCCCCGCCTGGAACACGGGCAAGCCGCTCTCCCCCAAGCTCCTCATCATGTCGCTGCGCGACCACGCGCATGCCAAGGCGCCGTACCTGCTCGCGGGCGGCGGCAAGAACATGGAGGGCGAGGAGAAGGCGTCGGCGGAGCAGCTGGCCGACGTGCCCGCCGCCGCGCTCGCCGAGGCCGAGCGCCCCCTCATCGGCACGTTCGAGGAGAACGGCGTCATCGACCCCGACGTGCTGTGGTCCTGCACCACGTGCGGCGCGTGCGTCGAGCAGTGCCCGGTCGACATCGAGCACATCGACCACATCGTCGACATGCGCCGCTACCAGGTGATGATCGAGAGCGCGTTCCCGTCCGAGGCGGGCACGATGCTCAAGAACCTGGAGAAGAAGGGCAACCCCTGGGGTCTGGCCAAGAAGCAGCGCCTCGAGTGGACGAAGGAAGTCGACTTCGAGATCCCGGTCGTCGGACGCGACATCGAGGACCTGTCCGAGGTCGAGTACCTGTACTGGGTCGGCTGCGCCGGCGCCCTCGAGGACCGCGCCAAGAAGACCACGAAGGCCTTCGCGGAGCTCCTCCACATGGCGGGCGTCAAGTTCGCCATCATGGGCGGCGACGAGAAGTGCACCGGTGACTCCGCCCGTCGCCTGGGCAACGAGCCCCTGTTCCAGGAGCTCGGCATGGAGAACGTCGCCGCGCTGAACATGGCCTTCGGTGAGGATGACGAGGACGAGTCGACGAAGAAGCCGAAGTCGGCGAAGAAGATCGTCGCGACCTGCCCGCACTGCCTCAACACGATCGGCAACGAGTACCCGCAGCTCGGCGGCGACTACGAGGTCATCCACCACACCCAGCTGCTCCAGCACCTCATCGACGAGGGCAAGCTGCTGCCGGTCACCCCGGTGGACGGCCTCATCACCTACCACGACCCCTGCTACCTGGGCCGCCACAACAAGATCTACACGCCGCCGCGCGAGATCATGTCGGCGGTCCCGGGCCTGCGTCAGCAGGAGATGCACCGCCACAAGGAGCGTGGCTTCTGCTGCGGTGCCGGTGGTGCGCGGATGTGGATGGAGGAGCGGATCGGCAAGCGCATCAACAATGAGCGCGTCGACGAGGCTCTTTCGCTGAACCCGGACATCGTGTCCACGGCCTGCCCGTTCTGCCTCGTGATGCTGACCGACTCGGTCAACGGCAAGAAGAACGACGGCCAGGCCAAGGAGTCCGTCCAGGTCGTGGACGTGGCCCAGCTCCTCCTCGACTCCGTCAGGACGCCGGTTGATCCGGCGGGGGCGGCGGAGGCGGAGAGCGAGCCGGAGCCCGAGCCGGTCAAGTAACCGGCCGATTCCTCCGGACGCCGGTGGAGGCGAGACTCTCGCCCCCACCGGCGTCGCTGTTTCTCGCCCCCGCCGCCCCTACCCGACCCATCCCAACCTGGGGCTCCGCCCCAGACCCCGAGGGCCGTGTCTTCGACCGCGGGCGGATGGGGGCGGGTCGCGCGGTTCCCCACACCCCTCAAAGCGTCCGACGCCCGACGCTTGAATTCGAAGACCGCCGCCCCGCAGCGCGTTGTTCGGCCGCCGGCGGGTGGGGGCCGGTCGCGCAGTTCCCCGCGCCCCTAAAGACCTCCGGCGTCCAACGCTTGAAGCCGGGAGCCGATGCCCCGCCCCCTCCCCCGGCCTACCCCATCCGCCCCGATGCGGGAGTGCAGGGGGCGCAGAGCCACTGGCGGGGTCTGGGGGCGGAGCCCTGCCGGGGCCGAGGGCGGAGCCCCACGGGGGTGCAAGGGCGGAACCCCACGGGGGTCCGGGGGCGCAGCCCCGCGGGGGTCCGGGGGCGCAGCCCCGCGGGGGTCCGGGGGCGCAGCCCCGCCGGGAGGCCGAGGGCACAGCCCCACAGGGTTGCAGGGACGGAACCCCACGGAGGTGCAGGGGCGGAACCCCACGGGGGTCCGGGGGCGCAGCCCCGCGGGGGTCCG
>NZ_JBHVST010000136.1:0-23132 GCF_042885015.1 Streptomyces sp. NPDC058086
GTCCGGGTCGGGAGCGGTCTTCTGGGTGACCAGCAGGTGGGGGTTGGCGCTGGTGGGCCAGCGTCGGTGACGGTAGGTGAGCCAGTCGGCGGCCAGGGAGCTGAGGGGCCGATCGCCGGCGCGATCGGCAGGTTCAGCGCCGCCACCGTGGTGGGCTTGCGCTCTGACGGCCACAGCGGTGCCTTCGGATGTTCCAGTGCCAGACGGTCAGCACGCTGCGGCGCTTGGGTGGTGAGCCCTTCTTGGCCTTGCCGTACCGGACCAGCAGGGTGCCGTACTCACCGAACTCCCGGCCTTCCGGGTTGCGGCCGAAGTCGGTGACGTCCAGCATCCGGGTCTCGTTGCGTCGAAGGCCGTAGGCATACGCGACCTTGAACAAGGCGGCGTCCCGGAAGGCCGGCAACCAGCCCTTGCGGCCCTTGCCGCGAACGCGCAGGACCTCCTCGTCAGCATGGTCGAAGAACGCCTCCAGTTCGGGCCGGGTGAAGGCCCGGCGTTCCGGCTCTCCCTCAGCCTCGTCGGCGTGCGTCGCGGCGTTCCAGTCGTAGACCACCTGGACGGGGTGAGTCCCGAAGTGCCGCAGGCACTCGTCACCCCACCCATAGGCGGGGTTGGTCAGGAAGTCACAGAACTGCCGTACCGAGCCCTGGTAGTTGCGCAGGGTGGAGCGGACGCAGCCGTGCACGGCCCGCAGATCGGCCGACCATTCGTCGACGTGCTGTGGCGTCCACTGCCATGGCATCGCATCGGCATGCCGGGTGAAAGCCCGGACCGTGCGTTCCTGGTCATTGACGTATCCCGGCGACAGATTCCGGGCGAGCTGTTGGTTGCGCCAGCCGGTGCTGGACCGGCTGATCGGCGATCGCCCGCCGCTCGCACCGGAACTGGTGGAAGAGCTGGCCACGCACGAGCCGACCCTTGGGACGCTGAAAGAGGCATGTGATGCGTCCTACGAACGACTGATCGCCGCCCGGGCCGACGACCACTACGGGACGGAGGCGAAGGCCCGGGAGAATCTGATCGCGCTGCTGGGCGCGGCAGAGTACAACACGGAGCACACCGACATCGGCGGGCGCCGGCTCAACGCCGTGGAGATCGACGCCTGCCAGCTCAGCGTGGTTTCGCCGGACGACCAGGACCCGTTCTGGGACAACCTGCTGAAGCCCATGCTGAGCCTCGCCGAATCCATCCCGTACGCCATCGCCCGCTGGCTTGATCGGCATGGCGCCTGAGGCGAACGCGCACCCCGAGGCCGGGGCGTCGGACAGGCTTCCGCCCTGATCGAGCACCCGTCGGGACGGCCACTGACCTGCTGGTACTTGCCGGGACCGTATCAGTCAGCCCGTGATCGACCTGATGCCGTATGAAGGGTTCCCCGTCCGGGCAGAGCTTCGGTGAGCACGCTCAGGGTTCGTCGCGACGGATCACGTACGTCTGGAACGGGGAGCCGGCGCACGGGAGAAGGGCGTCAATGTCAGTGCCGCGCCGTACGGTCGATGGCGAGGATCAGGAGGGATTTCGTGGCCGACCATCACCGTGATGCCCAGCACCACGCTCGACTTGCCGAGAAGGCCCTGGAGGAAGTCGCCGACCCGGCGCAACGGGCCATCGCGAATGCGATGCTCGCGCTAACCCACGCCGTGCTGTCAGCAGGAGAGGATGTCCGCGGTCTCAGCCAGCCCCTACTGGAGCTGCAGGAAGCCGTTCGCTACCCGGGCCGCTACTGACTTTGTTGGCGTGATGCCGTAGCTGACGAGCGGTGGTTGCTGCGGTAAGCCGGTTGAATGAGGTATCCGCAAGGGGGCGGGCTGACCGCGGAGCGGCAGGCGTTTCGTGAGCACATTCGGTTGCAGGCGGCCGAGCTGTTCGCCGTCGGGCACGGCAATGCAGCGGTCGCCAAGCCGCCCCCGACGACTACGGGGTGCCGGTGGCCGCAGTCGCCTGCCACCGGGCCGAGCTACTGGATACTCCCGTCTACAGCGTGACTGATCAACGAGCGAACAGTACGGTCCCGGCCGAGCCGGCCACTCACCGCCCCCGGCACTGCGGAACAGCCCTTAGTTACTGGCTTTGTTGGCGTGATGTCGTAGCTGACGAGCGGTGGTTGCTGCGGTAAGCCGGTCAGGGGCGAGGTGCGCGACGGTCCCGCCGTTGCTCGAGCTCCTCCGCGCTGACCGGAATGAGCATCGGCTGGCCGGGTGCGCAGAACATCGTTACGACGAATGCGGATTCGGCGTCGGCGAGGTTGTTGCCGTCCTGGTAGTGGATGACGTCGCCGCCCGGCTCCCAGAAGGTCTCGCCGGCCTTGAGGACGCGCGCCGGCTCGCCCTCCAGCTCGAAGATCATCTCGCCCTTGAGGACATAGCCGTAGGCAGGGCCGGAGTGGCGGTGCGGCGGGGCGCCCTCACAGCCCGGCGGGAGGGTGACCAGGAGTGTCATCGCCTCGGCGCCCTCGGGTATCTGCCGTGCGCCGGGTACGGAGCCGATCACGTCGATCTTGGGCGGCGGTGTGGTCGCGTTGGGGTTCTCGATGTGGTGCGAGTGTTCGGCGCTCATGAGTTTCCTCATTATTTATGGTCGGTTGGATCTTCTTATGTTGGTTAAGACAGGGTGGAGTCGCGATGTGTGACACAGCCCTCGCCGCCGTCGGATGGCGACGCTGACGGGGCGGCTAAAACGAGCCTGATCGGCCTCACCGGCGGCGTCCCGGCCGAGGAAGGTGCCGCGCACTGAAAGGGTGTTAAGTCCGTTCCCTCTCGTTTCGTGATCGCTCGTTCGTGGTACTGATCGGCGCGTAGGTCAGCAGTTCGACATGCGCATGCTGGGATGCGGGCATGGAGCGAAGACCGTATCCGAGCGACTATCGGACGAGCAGTGGGCGTTGATCGAGCTGATGATCACGGCTTGGAAACAGGACCGGGTGGGGCGGTCGACGACAGGAGACCCCGGGACCTGTGATTTCCGGGAGGTCGTGAACGCGATCTTCTACCAGAACCGGACGGGCTGTCAGTGGCGATATCTGCCCCATGATCTGTCGGCCGGGTCGGCGGTGTTCTACTACTTCACGCTGTGGCGCCAGGACGGGCCTCGACCAGCGGATCCAGGAACTCCTGCGCTGCCAGGTGAGGGAGAAGGCCCGCCGATTAGAGGACCCGTCCCTGGTGGTCATCGACACCCAGTCCGTACGCGCGGCCGCGGGTGTCCCGAAGAGCACGACGGGACTGGACGCGAACAAGAGGACGCCGGGGCGCAAGCGGGGACTGGCCGTCGACGTGCTGGGGCTGATCATCGGCGTCGTCGTCCTGGCAGCGTCGGCACACGACAACACCGCCGGCACGGCCCTGCTCGACCAGGTGGCCGAGCGGTGCGGAAACCGCCCGGAGAAAGCCCTGGTGGACCAGGGCCTCAAGGACGAGGTCATCATCCACGGCGCACTGCTGGACATCGCCGTCGAGGTCGTCCGCCGCAACCCGGACGACCAGGGCAAGGGCTTCGTCCCGCAGCCCAAGCGGTGGGTGGTCGAGCAGGTCAACGGCACGCTGATGCTGCACCGGCGTCTGGCCCGCGAATACGACCACCGGCCCGACAACGCCGCCTCGCGTCTCGGACACCCAGCGGCGCAAGGACAACCGCGCCCGTGCGGTGAGCAACTGCCGCCGCTACTTCGGCCCCGGCTACAGCAGCAACAACACCAAGGACTGCGACGAGTTTCCCTTCGTCACCACCTATGAGGGCTGCGCACAGCCCGAGTACGACGTGCACGCCGAGAAGAACAACTTCTCCGTCCTGCCCGTTAACAAGAAGCAGAACGGGGACGCCGGAATCCTGCTCGGCCAGTTCTACAAGAAGAACCGCATCATCGACGGCATGGACGACGGCTTCCTCGTCAAGATCACCTCATAGCCGGCCCGGGGCGGCCGGGATCCCGATGCAGGGGACCTGGCCGCCCTCTCACACGACGGCGGGCCAGAACTGGACCAGGTACCGCTCGACGCCCTCCGGCACGCCCTCCTGCGCCAGGCGTGCCACCTCACGGCGGCCCTCGCAGTACACCCGGACCTGCCACCTGCCGTCCGTGTCGGACAGATGCACATAGGTGTCCATCGGCCCGGCCGCGACACCCCACAGCGCCAGTTCGCCTGACGGGCAGTGAAGCTGGGCTTCCGCCTTTTCCTCCCAGTCGCCGCGGTCATCGGCGGCGGGCGGCTCCCCGTCCCACACTTCGGCAGTCATGGCGGCGGTGTGCGTGTGGCCGGCGCTCTCGACGTCCAGCCGGCCCTCATGGGCGGTCAGGAACGCACCACCGGCCTCACGGCCCTCCGGATACTCGAGGGGGACTTGTGTGTCGTCGAGGTCCTGCAGAGCGAAACCGTAGAAGTCGACCTCCACGTCAAGCTTCTGCTGCCGGATCAACTCAGCCACCACTACTCCCGAGCCCGATCACCTGATGCGACACCATCAGTGATCGTAGTCGCTCCGATCGACTGCGACGAGGGCGCGGCCGGGGCAGACCCCCGACCGGCGTGCAGACGCACCGGGCGGAGCTCGCCACACGGGACTCCTGGAACGCCGCCACCTGACCGACCCTCCAGTCCGTCACCTCAGATGCGCACGGCGGCACCGGCACCATCACCACCGCTGACGGCCCCAGCATCCTGCACACCGGTGAGGCGGCGACCTGGTCCGTCGCCAGCGCCACCGACGCCCAGCTGACAGGTCTTCTCGCCATCGCGGTGAAGGCCAGAACCGTGACTATCACCTGGACGAGCGGGATCACGCCGTAGACGGGTGTGGCCCGCTGCACCGAGGGCGCAGCGGTCCACGTGGTCCCCGGCTGTTTGGACTCTTGGCTACCTCACCGGGCAGCTCACTCCTCGAAAGCGCGAGACTATTCCCTTTTGGGAGGGTGTGGATCCCATCCCGCGGCAAAGGACCATGTGATGTCTGACGATGGCGACGGGGTGAACTTGAAGTACGCCTTTTTATGGTTGGACGCAAACCGTACTTCGTTGAATGTGGGTGTGACGTTCCCCTCCGTGCATGTCAGTGGAAAACTGAGCCCGGTCGGCTCCAAGATGACACGCAGAGTTCCGTCGCCTTGGCAATTCACCGCTGTGGCCAGCGTCTTGCCCGCCCGGATGCCTCCCTTGAGGGGATATTCCGCGCTGCCTTTGAGGGCGGCAGCGGAAACCAGCACCGGGACTCCATCCTCGGCAAGGTTGGGGGGCTTGGTCACCGAGGCGGTGTGTTGTGGGGCTTGGGACGTATCCGAGGGTGTGGGTCTTGGCTTGGTAGTACTGACGCTTCCGGTTGTCTCGGATGCCGTGGGGTGCGCTGCCGACGAGGAGTGACCGCTGGTGCATCCCGCCGCGGCTACGGCGGAGAGCACGGTGGCACAAGCCAGGCGACCAGTCCGATGGAAGGCGCTCATCCGTTCTTCGTCTCCCAGAGATACCAGCCCAGGTGGTGAGGCGTGTAGCTGGTCACGGTGACGTGCGGAGTGGTGGCGCAATTGGTGTAGTAGTGGTAACTGACGCCTTGGTTGCGCATCCGGTAGACGCCGTACTTCCCGTACGTGGAGTAGTGCGCCGGCGTCGTGATGGTGGATGAAGTGGAGATGCCGACCGCCACGGAGGCGCTGAGAGTCACGTCGTACTTCGCCTCAATCTTGGCGATCATGACTTGGACGCTGGTGGAGAGGTGGCCGGCAATGGCGACGCCAACGGTTCCGGTGGTCGTCGACGTGAATGTCGACGTCATATTCCGGCTGGTCGCGTTGGTGTTGGACTGCGTGATGCCAATGCCCTTCATGTGATACCCGCCCTTGTATGTAGGCGTGTAGACATTGATTGGGTCGCAGTACTCGCTTCCCGGGTGATTGCCCGGTCCAGGGTCAGTGCTGGGAATGTCGGGTTCGGTGTCCACCTGATTCGATGGCACCTCTACTGCATCGGTCTCATCGACCTCATCCGGTGCCGTTTCGTGCACGGTCGCCGAATTGCCCGTCGTGTCGCCGTCGTCTGCGAATGCGGCTTGCGTCCCGAGGCCGCCGAACAGCATCAATGCTGTAGAACCCCCCGCGACGGCCTGCACGACACGATGACGCACTGAATTGCTGTGTAGCAAATTGATCCCCGTATTTTAGGTTGCGCTAGTCAGGCGCTCCCGCTCCGAAGAGCTGTGATGACAGTGATTGACCGGCCTGTTAATCGTCAAGAGTCATCTTTTGGCTTGAGGATTACCTGAGGTTCGAATATCCCGCGCTGTGACACCAACGGAACCCACCCCACTCGCGCCTCATGCCCCTCGCTGGTGGCGTGCGATCCTCGCAAACCTGCAGCTAGGAAGGGTTTCTGATGGTGCGTCACATAACTTTCAGTTCGACCTTTCCCTTCGACGACTGCATGCGGTGCTGCCACTGTCGATGGCTCACTGTCATGCCAAGTCTTTACGGTCGCGACTCGCCAGGCCTCGGTCGGTCGATGGCCCTCTTTGCAAGCCGGGTAGCCTGTCGCGCCGCCGTCTCTCGTTCCGGTCACCGGGTGCGCGGCGTGCAGGGGCAGGCTACGCGGGCCGGTATGGGCGTTTCGGGTGCGGTCCTGGCCTCGAAATTTCGTGACGGCCTGTCGGTTTCTCTGACGGGGCATTTCGATATGTCTTGCAGGATCTGAGCGTGTTGGTGGCCCGACTGTCGTGTCGGGTGAGCGCCGGGTTCCACGGCTCCGGTGCGGGTGGTGCTTCTCGCAGGGACGGGAATTCGCTGGTCAGCCCGGGTTCGGTAGGGCTTGCAGGCGGTCAATCGCCGTGGCGTTCGTGTCGGTCCAGAGCCAGTGCTGCGGTAGCCGGAGCCAGCGGCGTCGGCTGGTGGTTACCAGTTGGGCGGCGGTGGAGAACAGCCGGAGCCGGAGCCGTCTGGGCTCCCAGCGGCGGGTGGTGCCGCGCAGGGCGAGGATGGGCATCCAGGCGAGCAGGTCCAGGGCGACGGAGACGATCTCCGGTCAGATCTGGTTCTGTGCGTGGCGTGGGAGGTTGCGCAGGCCGGTGTCGCGCGCATTGCGGATGTGGTCTGCGCAGCGGACCCTTCGGCGGTGGCGGAGTTCGAGGTCGGCGGGTTGGCGGCCTTGGGTGTGGGTGGCGAAACAGGTGATGCGGTTGCCGTCGACGTCGGTGATCCGGAGCTGGGCGCCGGGGTGCGGTCGTTCCCTGCGGACGATCAGGCGTATGCCCTTGGGCCAGGCGCTGAGGTCGGGCATGTCGGTGATCTCGGCACCCCAGGCCCAGGCCCAGGGACGCTGGAAGCCGTCAGCGTCGTAGGCCAGCGTCCATGCTCGCTTCGGGATCTTCAACACGGCTTGATGGTTGGCGTCGGTGATGGTCGTACCGACCGAGTACGACAGCCACCGGCCCGGCCAGGACAGCCGGTCCAGGAGGATGTGGGTGCCGCCGCCGGAATCGGTGCGGATCAGGGTCTGGCGCCCGCGCCGCAGTACCTTGGGCAACTGAGCCAGGACCAGTTGGGCCGCTGCGATGTGGTCGACAGCGGTGTTGGAACCCGCGTTGCCCGGTCGCGGAAGCGTTTGCGGCCCCCAAGCGTCAGCCGGGCCAAACAGGCTCGTGAAAGGGCGAGGCTTGCCTGGATCTACGTGCCCCAGATCCGCCACGGCCGGGCGGGGGAGCATCGACGTGGGCGTGGGGCTCGCGCCCGAGCCTGAGTTCTCGATCCCGGGGCCGTCGGCTGAAGTTGCGGAGGCCTGCCGCTTGCCGAAGGCATCCCGGGGCACCGATGAGAAACCAGTCGCCTCGGCCTACGTGGAGGCTGAGCACCTGAACGGCGCAGGCGCGACCGCAGAGAATGCCCGAGTCGCCTGGCCGACTACCGGCGTGCGGGAGGGGCTTCGGTGACTCAGGGGCAGTCCGAAGACGTTGCGGCTTCTGGACCTGAGCGCGGGAGTTGATGAATCCGTGGCTGGCGAACTCATTCGGCCGGGTGCATGGAGCGCAGTCGGTCGGCGATGTCGTAGACGGTCAGGCGCAGTGCGCGGATATCGGTGACGAGGTCGCGCCAGGGTTCGTATTCGGTGTCGATGGTCTCGCCGGACGCCCGGATGTAGGCGACGGCGACGCCGTATCCGAAGTATTCGTTGCGGGCCGGCAGGGGCCTCAGCAGCACGATCTGCTCCAGCAGTGCGGCCGCCCGCCAGTACGGGTCCGGCGATCCGACCTCGATCTGCGGGGTGTTCACCCGGTGCCGTGCGACGGCGGCCACCAGTGCCGAGTAGTCCCGTACGGCGAGTTCTTTGCCGAGTAGTTCCTCCTGTCGGTCAAGGAGCCACCGGATATCGATGTGCAGTTCGATGGGCAAGGTCAGGCCGCCCGGCTGCTGGTGTGAGAGGGCTGGGGGAGACCGCCGAAGTCACGGTCGAACGCTTCGGCGATGCCGGGCTGTGCGATGGCTTTGCGGAACTCGGCGGTGGCCACGCCCAGGTTGAGCTGGTTCTCCTGCTCGATGGCCAGCTCGGCGAGGAGAGCGCGCACGCTCGTGCCGCGGGCGGCGGCGATCGCGGCGAACCGGTCCCGCGTCTCGATGTCGATCTTCACTGTGGTGTCAGCCATACTCCGAGTATGCATCCATGACTACCTCCATGAATACCGTTCGGGGAATGTGCCGGTCCCCGGTGCACGCGGAAAGCCGCGAACACTTTGCCGGGGGATGCCTGGGCGGTCGGCGCGAACGCTCCGCGTGCCACGCGACAAGTACGGGTTGAGACCGCCGTCGGGCGGTCGGAGACGGAGAATCCGTGGAACCGGATCACAAGCACCAGGGCAGCGATGACAGGGACGCCCTGCTGACGTGCGCTGTGGACGACCCGGCCGCGTTCACACCGCTGGTGGAGCAGTTCTCGCCCGCTCTGCACGGCTACTTCGCCCGTCGCGCGCCGGGTGCTGCCGACGACCTGCTGGCCGAGGCGTGGCTGCAGGCCTTCGCGGCGCGCGACACCTTCGACGCCTCACGCGGATCGGCTCGGGGATGGCTGTTCGGGGTGGCCCGCAACGTCCTGGCCGGGCACCTCCGGCGGGCTGGACGGGCGATAAGCACAGCCGACCCCGTCGAGGTCGACCCGTGGCAGGCGGTGGACCAGCGGCTGGACGCCGCCGCCCTGGCACCTGAACTGCGCCGGGCACTGGCCGATCTGCCCGCTGAGGAGCGGGAGCTGTTGCTGCTGGTGTCCTGGGAGGAACTGACGCCGACGGAGGCAGCCGCTGTGGTCGGGATCCCCGCCGGCACGGCTCGCTCCCGCCTGCACCGTGCACGCGGCCGGCTGCGCGCACACCTCGCCCCCATCCGCCACCACCTGGCCTTGGCTCCCGCCACCCCCGTACGTACGGACCGGAAGGAATCCGCATGACCCAGCGACAGGACCTCCTCGACTTCCCCGGCGCTGAGGCGCTCCAGGCCGCGGGCCGCGTCGAACCCCCGGCTCCGCAGGCTGTCGTCCAGGCGCTGGCGGCGGTCCACGCCGCCGCCCGCCAGGAGACCGCGCAACACTCCGTGGCGGCTCCCCTTGGGCGGCGCACCTTCGCCCACGGCCGGCGGATCCTGGCGACAGCGGTGGCGGCGGCCGCCGTCGCAGCGGGAGTGGTCGCGTACAGCACCACGGATGCCGGCCACTCCGGCGGCCACCCTACGCTCCAGGCGCAGGCCGTCTCCGTCGCCACCTTCCTGGACCACACCGCGGACGTGGCCTACGCCAGGCCGGCCGCCAGCGCGCGGTACTGGAAGGTGCAGACGAAGGTCAGCCAAACGGGAGCGAAGCCGGCCCCCGCGACCGACTATTACTACGCTCGCTCCATGGACGCCGTCTACATCGTCGCGGGCGGCCAGACCCACAAGAAGCCGGGCACCTTCGGCTGGCGCCTGGGGCCCAAGGAACTGCACAGCTGGAGCGACCTGGACCGGCTGCCCACCGACCCGACACAGCTGATCAAACTGATGAACAGCTCCAAGGAGTACGCCGGCCAGTCCGCCTTCCTCCAGGCCGGCGCCCTCCTCGGCGAGACCCCCGCTGGGCCCAAGCTGCGCGCCGGGCTGTATCGGGCCCTCGCCCGTCTCCACGGGGTCAAGCTCGTCGGCACAGTGAAGGACAGTGCGGGCCGCACCGGCACGGAACTGGTCTTCAACGGCGTCGCCAGCACTGACCACATGGTGATCGACCCCAAGACCAGCGCCCTGCTGGAGACCAGCAGCATCAGCACCAAGGGCAGCGACCGCGGCCAGACCATGCGCCTCACCTACCTGTCCGTCGGCCCCGCCAACAAGATCGGCTGACCTTCCCACTTCATCCCTGAATCGGCGCCCCGGGGACCCCGAACAGCCCTGGGACGCCGCACGGCAAAGACCAACGACGGGCTCGCGGGGCGCGGCGGCTGACGACCCCGCCTGACTGCCGACCAGGCCGCGCTCAGCAGCTCTTCGACGCCCGCGCGCGGCAATCCGGTCCCTCACCGACGAGGACTGGACCCGCCTGGCCCGCCGCATGCCGGACGTGAGCGCCGCGCCCCTGTTCATCCAGGACACCGCTTACAGGACCTTCACCGACCTGCGCGCCCACTGCCGGCGCCTGCATGCCCAGCTCGACGTCCGGCTCATCGCCGTCGACGCACTGCACATGCTCAACTACGGCACACGTCAACTCGGCTCCCGCTACGAAGAGATCTCCGAAATTTCCGAAGGTGTGGCCACTCGCGGCGGCATAGGTGAGCATCACCATGACTTGGCAGTTGCGGACGTCACCGGTCGTCCCGCAGTGCTGGTGGCCGACCCCGACGGACTTGTCACCCTTCTTGATCACCTGGGTGTCGTCCAGCACCAGCGTCGCGCCCGAATCCCCCAACTCCCGTGCCGCGTAAGCCTGCACCTCAGCCAGCAGTCCGTCCGCGCTCCAGGACGCCTCGCCCAGAAACTTCTGGATCCGGTGCGGGGTGGCATGCCCGGCTCGCCCTGCCATCGTCCAGCCGTTCTTCCGGCCCAGGTCAGACAGCAGCCCCTCAATCAGATCGGCGAACACCTCCCGCGGCTCCGGCCGGGCGAACAGATGCCCCAACCCGCCCGTCAGGGCAGCCAGTTCCTCTGCCCACCCCTCAACGTGCTCCACCCTCACATCCATCAGCATGACCGGACAACGGTCAGCACCGATCACCAGTCACAAGATCTACGGTAGTAGCTGACAGTGTTAGAAAAATCTATCCCTGCCAAATCGCAGCGAGGCCCGGCTAGCGTCACGACTTGTGCGACACCACCGGTGACCAAGTACGAAGACGGACGACGAGATTGATACGAGCCCCTAGCTCACTGACAGGCGGCAGCACACGGCAACGTGAAGAACCGCCGATCCGAGGTCTGCCCTGCGGCCCAGGCTCAGGCCGATTAGTTGCCACAACGGCCATCGACGAACTTTGTTCTGAGTCTTTAACGAACCGGGACGCCTATCTATATGAAAGAGCCCATCATGGCCACACATGTCGTTATCGGCGCCGGTTCCATCGGCACGAATGTCGCTCGCCTGCTCGCCGACCGCGGTGAAAGCGTCCGCATTGTCACGCGCAGCGGCTCGGGCCCGGAGTATCCGCAGGTCGAACGGGTCGCCGCGGATGCTTCCGACCCGGGCCGCTTGACCGAACTGTCTCGCGGCGCAAAGGTGATCTATCACTGTGCGAACCCGCCTTCCTACACAATGTGGGAACGGCTGTTGCCGCCCATTCAGAATGCGGTCATCACGGCCGCGAAAGCAAACAGGGCCGTGCTGGCAATTACTGGCAGCATGTACGCTTACGGCCCGCAGCCTGGCGGTATGATGAACGAATACACCCCCATGGCCGCCACTGGGCCTAAAGGCCGTCTCCGTAAAAGGCTGTGGGAGCAGGCCCTTAACTCCGGAGTCCGCACTGTGGAGGTTCGCGGGTCCGACTACATCGGTAGGGACTCGAATGGCCTGCATTCCATAATCATTGAGCCGGCAATGAAGACGGGCCGAGCAGCCTGGGTGCCTGCCGATCTAGATGCGCCACATACCTTCACCTTCAACGGAGACATGGCTCAGGCCCTGGTCGCACTTGGAAATGATGAGCGTGCGTGGGGTCAGGCATGGCATGTGCCGTCGCCACCGGCCATCAGCATCCGTGAACTGGCGCGGCGCTACGCCGCCGCTGCAGGTCGGCCCCCGGTCAAGCTGATCCCGATGCCACGCGCGGCAATGCGCACAGCTGGGCTTTTCGTGCCGACAGCCCGTGAAATGGCCGAAATGGACTATCAGTGGTACTCGCCGTTCCTCGTGGACGCCTCAAAAACAGCTGACGCCTTCGGCCTCACCGCCACCGACCTAGACATCATTATCAATAATCAGGTGAGCGCGGCCGCGGCTTGATCCCGCCTCCAGATTTCGACAGCGAGCAGCGATTCCGGCACTGCGCTTCGTCATGACACGTCCGGCGAATCGGTCCTTATCGCATTTGAGTCAATCCTGCGATGAGGCCCACCATCTGGGCTGTGTCGTGAAAGGTATCCCTCTTCGGCAGTGAGAAACAACGACAGGAGTAGCCATGATCTACCACATCAACCGCGCGAAGGCTAAGGCCGAAGTCACCCCCGAGCAAATCGAGGCTGCCTTGGAAAGTTGGCGCAACCAAGGACGGTCCAACCCGGCCGTGAAGTCTTTCATGGTTGGCCGCGATCTCGGCGGGGACTTCGACTACAGCTGTGTGTTCGTCGTTGAGGACCTCGACGGCCTCTACGAGTACCTGACCCACCCCGCGACTATCGGGACTGACCATCTGGGCCTGGCGCTGCTCGAACGCCTCGACATCTTCGACATCAGCGACGACGATGACCCTGACCTGTACGCGAAAATCGAAGAACTGCACCGCCGCCGCAGCGCCCTGAACCCGGAGGTTCCCGGCATGCTTTCGGACGTCCCAGACTTTCGCGGCGCCGGCGCGAACGACTAATCAGCACGTCACGACCGGCGGCACCTGCCGGTCAGGTCGTGACGCAATCACCGTAGAGCAGCGAGAAGGAGTAGTTCTGTGCACCTAATTGACGCGGTAGATCGCCTTTGTGACGCCATCAATTCGCATACAGCGCAACGAGTCGCCGACTGCTTCACTGCCGACTACGCGGCGGAGGTGCCGCACCGTCCTGCAGAAAGTTTTACTGGGCGGGAGCAGGTGCTGATGAACTGGTCCTTGGTATTTACCCGAGTGCCCGATCTGCAAGCAAGAGTTCTGCGGACAGCGGTTTCGGGGCCCGAGGTGTGGTCCGAATGGGAAATGAGTGGAACTTCTTTCGAGGGGCTACCCGCTCTCTTGGCCGGACCTGTAGTAATGACCGTCCGCGACGGTCGGATAAATTGGACTCGTTTCTATGTGAGTCCGGTCCCGCCCGTCTCATCCTAAGGTAACTAATCAGGTCAGTTGATCGTGGGTACCCACGGTCGGCCGGATGCCAATTGGACGAGCGCGTCGAGCAGATTGATGCCATGTTTGGTGGCGGTGGCGAGGTAAGCACGCAGATGGCAGAAGTGTTCCGCGCCGGTCAGGGTCCGCATGCCACCGGAGGTCTTCTGCCGGAATTTGACCATGCGGACTTCCCGTTCGGCGGCGTTGTTGTCGAACGGAAACGGCGACCGAGCGGACCGGCACCACGCCATCGCCCGATTCACACCCCGTCTCAAACACAGGGGAAATCACAGCTCGCGGCGGCTCACTCCGCGCGCTTTTGGAGCTCGGCCAGGTAGTCGGCGATCGCGTGACGGTTTCGGGCCAGGATGTCGATGCGCTCGGTCAGACTGTCACGCTCTCGTTCGAGAGCCGCCACCGTCTCGGATGTGACGCCTTTGAAGGCGATCGGATCGCGCGGTGATTGCAGGCAGGGAAGGATCGCGCGGATTGCCTGCGTCGACAGGCCCGCGTTGAGCAGTTCTCGGATCTGCTGGACGCGGCCCAGGGCTGCTTCGCTGTAGTCGCGGTAGTTGTTGGGCCCGCGGGTCGAGGTGATCAAGCTCTTTGCCTCGTAGAACCGCACCTGTCGCGGAGATGCACCACGTGGTGGACCTGTGGGTGGCCATCGCGATGCGGCACGCACACAGCCCTGGCAGCGCGACACTACCGCCATCCACCGAGCCCTCGGTGCCGACTGAGCGCGCGGCGGCATCCGGCGAAGATGCGACCCAGACCACAAGAGAAACGATGCAGTTTCGATAACCGCAGCGTTAGCCTGAAACCCAAGGTGAACGAAACCGTTTCGTTCAGAGGGGGTGAGCTATGACTGAGCACACACCCCCTCGCAGCGATCACTGCCCGCGCCGATAATCCGCTTCCCGTTGAGAGAACGCCCACCATGACCTCCGTACTCATTGTCAATGAGCAGTCCTTGCAGCGCCGCGGACTGCGCATGCTCCTGGCGGAGGAGCCCGGCCTGACTGTCGTCGGCGAGGCCTCGAGCGGGGCCGAGGCGGTCCGCATGAGCGCCGCACTGTGCCCCGACGTCGTGGTGATGGACAGCCACATTTCCGACTCGGACGGCACCGAGACCATCCGCCGCATCACACGGCCTCCCACCCTCCCCTGGACCCCCGAACTCTCCAGAACGCAAGGGAACGGCCCACGCGTGCTGATCCTGACCCCCGCCAGCCACGAGCAGCGCGCCAACGCCGCCCTGCGCGCCGGTGCCGGTGGATTCCTTCTCCACGACGCCACCCCCGGCGAACTGACCGCGGCCATCCGTGTCGTGGCCGCCGGAGGCGCCGTCATCACCCCCGGCCTGACCCGCGCTCTCATCGACACCGTCCGACAGTTGCAACCCGCGCTCCCTGCCGAGCGGGAAGTCGGGATCGGCACGCTCACCGAGCGGGAGCGTGTCGTGCTCACCGCCGTCGCCTCCGGCTGGTCCAACGCCGAGATCGCTGCGCGGCTGTCCATCGCCACGAC
The DNA here is from genome assembly GCF_042885015.1 of Streptomyces sp. NPDC058086. Classification (NCBI taxonomy): domain Bacteria; kingdom Bacillati; phylum Actinomycetota; class Actinomycetes; order Kitasatosporales; family Streptomycetaceae; genus Streptomyces; species Streptomyces sp. NPDC058086. The sequence continues at coordinate 14,983 of NZ_JBHVST010000136.1, forward strand.
CACCGTCAAGGCCCACGTCAGCAGCATCCTCGCCAAGATCGGAGCCCGCGCCCGTGTCCAGGCGGTGGTCTTCGCCTACGAATCGGGGCTGGTGCGGCCGGCCGCCTGAACGGCCCGAAGTCCTGCCGCGGCCTCCAGCTGGTCGACCGCTGTGGGAGACCACCTCCGACCTGAAGATCGCCGAGCAGGCGAACCGCCTGGTCCGACTGTCGCGCCAGGCCGGGGACCTGGTGGTGTGGGTGCTGCACTCTGGGCCCGGCACCGGCGACGTCTTCGACCCGGCCCTCGGCCATGTCCGGCTCATGGAGGAGCTGGAGCGAGCGGACGGGGTGCAGATATACCACCACCGCGGTCAGCCGGGGCCCGTACTGCACCGGCGCATCCACCCCGGCCGGAGCATTTGCGCAGGTCGCCGTCGCGCATCCGCACCGCCGCGCCACGAGCCGGTGCTCGACAACCCGGGAAGTTGCCCATCACGCCGGCGAGAGATGATCACCCGCCAGGCCCGCACGGCACGGCCCCCCGCAGCCACGCCGGTGTCAGGACAGGGGCCAGTGGCGCAAGGCGGCGTCGGCCAGCTCCTGCAAGTCGTCACGGGCGACGCCGCTCGCGGCTTGGACGGCGATGCCGTAGGCGAGGGTGGTGAGGTAGCGGGCCAGGAGGCCGGGGTCGGTCTGCGGGGGCAGATCGCCGTCATCGACGGCGCGCCGGAACCGCTCGCGGATGCGGGTGTATCCGGCAGTGCGCCAGTCGACGAGGAGGGCGCGGACGTCCTGGCCGGAGTCGCTGGTGGTCAGGGCCCCCTGGACGCCCAGGCAGCCGTGGGGGTGGGCCGGGCGGGTGGTGGTGCGCACGGTGCCGGCCAGGATGGCGGTGGCGACGCCAAAGGCAGTCGGCTGCTCCAGGGCCTGGGCCAGGTAGGCGCTCGGGCCGTCGGTGTAGCGCTCCAGCACCTTGCGGAAGAGCTGCTCCTTGTTGCCGAACGCGGCGTACATGCTGGTGGTGGAGATCCCCATCGCGTGCGTCAGGCCGGCGGTGCTGGCCCCCTCGTAGCCATGCTGCCAGAACACCAGCATGGCGCGCTCAAGGGCGGCTTCGGCGTCGAATCCTCGCGGTCGGCCGATTGGGCCGGTCGGTTTCGTCTCCACCTTCACACCCTACCCCTTCCGCAGTGTTCGCTGCAGAAGTGCTACGGTCCACTTCTGTAGCGACTGCTGCAGAAGTGGAAGGGGCGGCACACATGGGACTGCTCGACGGAAAGAGCGCTCTCGTCACCGGGGGCAGCGCCGGCATCGGCCTGGCCAGTGCGGTCCGGCTGGCAGCGGAAGGCGCGCACGTCTTCATCACCGGCCGGCGCCCGACCGAACTCGACGCGGCCGTCGACCTGATCGGTCCTGCGGCCACTGCGGTGACCGGCGACATCGCGAACCTCGACGACCTGGATCGGCTCTACGCCACCGTCCGCAGCCGGGGCGGGGGGCTGGACGTGCTGTTCGCGAATGCCGCCGTCGCCGCGCTCGCTCCGCTGGAGCGGGTCACCGAGGAGCACTTCGACACCCTGTTCGGCATCAACGTCCGTGGCCTGCTGTTCACCGTCCAAAAGGCCCTGCCGCTGCTCAACGACGGCGCCTCGGTGATCGTGAACGGCTCGACCAACGGGGACGTCGGCGATGCGGAGCTCGGCGTGTACGCGGCGACCAAGGCCGCCACGCGCTCGTTCGCCCGGACCTGGGCAAACGAACTCAAGGGACGCGGCATCCGGGTCAACACCCTCACCCCCGGCCCGACCGACACCCCCGCCCTGGCGGGGCTGACCCCCGACCCGGAACGGTTCAAGCAGCACCTGGTGACGCGGTGCCGCTGGGCCGGCTCGGGCGCCCGGAGGAGGAGGCCGCTGCCGTGGCCTTCCTGGCATCCGAGCAGAGCAGCTTCATCACCGGTTCGAGCCTGTACGTCGACGGCGGCCTGAACCAGATCTGAGAGGCGGACCCCATGCCCACCATCGGGATCATCGGCGCCGGCGAGGTCGGCAGCCAGATCGCCCGGGCGGCCCTGGCCCACGGCTACAGCATCGTGATCGCCAACTCGCGCGGACCGGAAACCCTGCAGCATCTGGTCGCGGAACTCGGCCCGTCCGCGCGGGCCGCCCGCGCCGCGGACGCTGCAGCCGCCGGCGATTTCGCCGTCGTGGCCGTCCCGTTGAAAACGGTCAACAACCTGCCGGTCGACGCCCTCGCCGGCAAGATCGTATTGGATACGAACAACTACATGATCTGGCGCGACGGTCACTTCGCCCGCATCGACTCCGGCGAGACGACCGTACTCGAGCTGCGCCAGGAGCACCTGCCCGCCTCCCGGGTCGTCCAGGCATTCACCCATATCCAAGCTCCCCGCATCACCACCGCCGGCCGCCCCGCGGGCGCCCCCGACCGGCTGGCGCTTCCGACCTCCAGCAACTTCCCCGACGCCGTCGACCTCGTGACCCGGCTCTACGACCAGTTCGGCTTCGACACCGTCAACAACAGTCCATTGAGCGCCTCGTGGCGCACGGCCCCCGGTCAACCCGCCTGGACCGCGCTGGCGCACCAAACGCGCGACGAGCTCATCGCCAACCTGAGCCGAGCACAGCGCCTTGCTCCGACGTGACGCTGACCGGCGGGCCCCCTCCGCAGCCGCGGCCGTCCGGCGCGGCCGCGGCGGCATTCCCGCTCTGACCCTCCGCGCGCGGCCCCGATCCGGAGCCATCCCACAGAAAGGCCCCTCACATGTCCGACAGTGATCTGCGCACGTTCTACCGGCGCTACCTCGAAGCGCTCAACGCCCACCAATTCGATGGCATGGACGCATTCATCAACGACCGGACAACGTTGAACGGGGAGCCCGCCACCCGCGACGACCTCCTGGCCGTGCAACGGCAGGACGTGGACGCGGTACCGGACCTGCACTGGGAGTTGCAGGAGCTGCTCTTCGACGGTGACCGTCTGGCTGCGCGCCTGGTCAACACCGGCACCCCCGTGAAGCCCTGGCTCGGCGTGGCTCCCACCGGCGCCTCGTTCGAGATCGTCGAGTACGCCATCTACCAGGTCCGCGACGGGCGGTTCGTGCACATGACCGCCCTGCACGACGCCGGTGAACTGCGCCGGCAGCTGACCGGCTGACCTGCAAGTTCGCGCCTGCCCCACTGAGACATGTCCGCATACCGAGAACGGCCCGCTCGGGCACTTCACTTGCGAGGATCTGCATGACCATCACACTGATCACCGGGGCCAACAAGGGCATCGGCTTCGAGACCGCCCGACAGCTGCTGGCGGTGGGCCACGTGGTCTACCTCGGCGCGCGGGACGTCGAGCGCGGACAGCAGGCCGCAGCGGCGTTGGATGCGAAATTCGTGCAGCTCGACGTGACCGATGACGCCTCCGTGCACAGCGCGCTGGCGGCCATCGACGCGGCCGAGGGCCGGCTCGACGTCCTGGTGAACAACGCAGGCATCTTGGGGGACGGAGCCCTCGACGGCCCCACCGCCCTGCGCGCCTTCGACACCAACGCGGTCGGCCTCGTGCGGGTCACGGAAGCGGCGCTGCCCCTGCTGCGCAAGTCCGCGAACCCCACCGTGGTGACCGTCTCCAGCAGCGCCGGATCCTTCTGGGCCGTGACCAACCCGGACCGTCCGGAGTACGCCTTGCCGCTGGCGCTGTACTCGGCGTCCAAGGCCGCCGCCACCATGCTCACCGTCCAGTACGCCAAGGCCCATCCGAGCATCAAGTTCAATGCCGTCGAACCCGGCACCACCGCGACGGACCTGACGGCGGCCTTCGGTGTCGGCAGGACGCCGGAGGAGAGCGCGAGGGTCGTCGTACGTCTCGCCACACTCGACGCGGACGGCCCGACCGGCACCTTCCAGGACGAAAACGGGAAGGTGCCCTGGTAGGCAGGCCAGCGCGGCTGGGAGGGCCCAGCCGCGCCCAGGCCGGCGGGTCACCAGCCACACCCATGCGGTGTCCCGTCCCCTGCGGGCGAGCAGCGCCGGACACATCCTCGACGTCGTGCACGCCGACCGCCTCGCCCCCGCGCATCCACGACAGAGCGCTCTTCGCCATGGACCTCATCGCCCGCCACCCACACGGACGAGCTGCTGTCCAGCATGCAGTGGATGGTGCGGACCCTCGCCGCCCCCGGCGAGGGTCCGGCGCGAGCGCTGGTCGGCCGGACCCGAAGCGAGGGCATGAAGCTGACCGGTGTGGTGGTCTGCCGCAGCAGATGACCCAGCGAGTGCTGGAGTCCGCTGTGGAGGGCGAGATCACCGGCCACCTCGGTTGTGACCAGGTGGGAGGTCCAGGAGTGCGGTGGGCACGCCACCACATGGGAACGGATCGGCCAGGCACTCGCAGGTCTGCGGATTGCTTGCCCGATTGCGAAGCGCCTTTCCCCGTGAAGGCAAGGTGACGGCACCAGGTGCCCCCAGATACGGGGCGAGCGGCATACAGCCCTTTCCCGGCCGGCCTGTGGTCCGACCCGCTCCGCGCCCCGGTGAGTTCACTCAGTTCAAGCGGCTCCGTAGCGCCCGAAGCGCGCCTCGGCCGCCCAGCGGCGGCCGGCCACCCGGTGCTGCCGGTCGGGCCACTGCCAGGAGGCGGACTTCGGCCCTCGCCCAGTCGTGGACGCGCGGGCCGTGCAACGCCGTTGCCGCACGAGCGGCGCTTCTGACGCCACCGCCCGGACGCGCGTCACATCTTGACGGCGTCTCACACCGCCCCGGCTTCAACGGCGTCCGCGCTCCCCGGGATTCGCCGGTGGATGTCCGCGAGCATGTTGCGAATCGCAAGGTGGAAGAGCTCAGCCTCGTGGTCCCCGAGGAACGAGGTGTGTCCGAACACCTCGAGGACGACCATGCCGTGCATGCGCCCCCATGCCTCCATGAGCAGGGCGATCGCGGGCGGCGGGAGGACTCCCGGCCCGTCCGGGGGCAGCTGGTCCAGGTAGGCCCGGAACTGGGGCGAGAGCGGGGGCATGTCGGCCGCCGCGAGTTGCTCCGGGCTGAAGCCGCCGAAGAGCTCACGCTGGAAGATCGTACTCATCCGGCGGGCGGCCATGGTGGAGGCGCCGTCGGCCGGGGCCGCGTAGTCCCGCAGCGGTGTCCCGAACAGGAGCTTGAACCGCTCGGGGTGGGCGATGGCCCAGCCCCGGTAGCCCTCGGCCGCGTCCAGCAGACGCGATACGAACGGCCGGTCCGCCACCGGGTCCGCTGCAGTGCCTCCAGCGCCCGCAGCCGGGTCGGCCGTCGAGTCGACGGCGGCCTGGACGGCGGCGAACAGGTCCTCGTACCCCTTGGTGACGAGCATCGTGACGAGGGCATGTCGGTTGGGGAAGTAGTGGTAGAGCGCCTGCACGGTCATGCCGAGGCTGCGCGCGACGGCCCGCAGGGACAGCCCCTCAGGACCGTGCTCGGTGATGTGCAGTTCGGCGGCGTCCAGGATCTCCCGCACCGCTGTGGCCCGCCGCCGCTCCCGCAGCGTGGGCGGAGCGGATGAGGCGGATCGAGCGGCCGGGGCGGAGGGAGCAGACGGCGCGGACGGAGCCGGCGGGGCGGCGGTCTTCGGCCGTTCGGGTACGGGCATGGGCCCACCCTACGGTGCACATCTGGCACTTGAACATAAACCGAGCACTGTCAGGTAAATCTCGCACTGCCAACTTCCCCATGGCCTCCCCTAGCGTCGTCGCGTCCCCGCAGACACATTGACCTCAAAGGAGATTTGGCGTGTTCGAACGCATAGCCGAGCTGGCGATCCGCCGGGCCCGGCTGGTACTCATCGTCGCCGTCGTGGCGACAGCTCTCATGGGTGCCCTCGGTAGCGGCGCATTCACCAAGCTGCTGGGCGGCGGTTTCGATGACCCGGCTTCCCAGTCCACCCGGGCACGCGATCTCATCGACAAGAAATTCGGCGGCGAGACCAACCTCGTGCTGCTGGTCCGCGCTGGCGACGGCCGGGTCGACACCCCCTCTGCCGAGCAGAACGGCAAGGCACTGGTCGCGAGCCTGAAGAAGGAGAAGACGCTCGCGAACGTCGTCTCGTACTGGGACACGCGGAGCGCCCAACTCTTGTCCAAGGACGGCCGCGAGGCCATGGTCCTCGCTCACGTCAAGGGCGACCCGACCCAGCAGCAGAAGAACGCCACGAGCCTGCTCGACGATTACGACGGCACGTACAACAAAGCCCTCACAGTTCGGGCCGGTGGGGTGGCCGCCGTCGGCAACGACATGTCGACGCAGGTGGTCGAGGATCTTGAACTGGCCGAGCTGATCGCGATCCCGCTGACCCTCATCCTGCTGCTGTTCGTTTTCGGCAGCGTGGTCGCCGCGCTGCTGCCGCTGGCCATCGCCGTCATCGCCATCCTGGGCTCGTTCGCCGAACTGTCCCTGCTCGCCGACGTCACCAGCGTCTCGAACACGGCGACCAACCTCACCACGGCTCTCGGCCTGGGACTGGGCATCGACTACGGCCTGTTGATGATCAGCCGGTTCAGGGAACAGCTCGCGACCGGCGCGAGCGTGGAGGACGCCGTCCGCCGGACGGTGCACACCGCCGGCCGCACCGTCGCGTTCTCCGCCTCCACCGTGGCCGCCGCACTCGCGGCGCTTCTCGTCTTCCCGCAGTATTTCCTGCGCTCGTTCGGCTTCGCCGGGGTCGGCGTCGTCGCCATCGCGGCCGTCAGCGCGCTGTTCGTCATGCCGCCGCTGCTCGTCGTCCTGGGGCACCGGGTCAACAAGGGGCAGATGCCCTGGGCGAAGACCGCGAACGCCACCACGCGCGTCTCCATATGGGCGCGGCTGGCGCGTACCGTCATGCGGCGGCCCGCGCTCACCGCGCTGCCCGTCCTCGCGGTCCTGCTGGTGGCGGCGAGCCCGCTGCTCGGCATCACCTTCGGCACCCCGGACGAACGCGTGCTGCCCAAGGACGCCGAGAGCCGCCAGGTCTCCGCGACGCTCCAGAAGAACTTCAACGGCAACGACAACGCCGCCCTCCAGATCGTCATCGGCCAGAACGTCGGCCAGAACGTGGGCAAAGCCCCGCTGGACAAGTACGCCGATCAACTGTCCCAGCTCAAGGGCGTGGTACGGGTCGAGACCAGCACCGGAACCTACGCCCACGGGCAGGAATCGGCGGCCGGTCCCGGCAGCGCCAACCTCAGCCGCCCCGACGGCCAACGGATCAGCGTCGTCAGCTCCTTGACGCCGAAGTCCGACGCGGCACAGAGCCTGGTCGGCGACGTACGGGCGCTCACCCCGCCCCCCGGCACCCACCCGCTGGTGGGCGGCATCGACGCCGAACTGGTCGATGCCAAGCACTCCATCCGCGGCCAACTCCCGCTCGCCATCGGCCTGGTCGTCCTGACCACGTTCGTCCTGCTCTTCCTGTTCACCGGCAGCGTGGTGCAGCCGCTGCGCGCCCTGGCCCTGAACGCGATCACCCTGGTGGCGACGCTCGGCATCATGACCTGGATCTTCCAGGACGGCCATCTCTCCTCCCTGCTCGGCTTCACGGCGCAGCCGATGGAGATGTCGATGACCGTGCTGATGTTCTGCATCGTCTTCGGTCTGTCGATGGACTACGAGGTGTTCGTCACCAGCCGGATCAAGGAACTCCACGACCAGGGCGAGGACACCGAGTCCGCCGTCACCAACGGCCTCGGGCACACCGGGCGCATCGTCACCGCCGCCGCCTGCCTGCTCGCGGTGAGCTTCTTCGCCTTCGGTACGGCCAAGCTCAGTTTCATGCAGATGTTCGGTCTCGGCAGCGGACTGGCGATCCTGATCGACGCTGTCGCCATCCGTGGTGTGCTCGTTCCCGCCGCGATGCGCCTGCTCGGCGACTCGGCCTGGTACGCGCCCGGCTTCCTGCGCAGGTTCCACGGCCGGTTCGGCCTCAGCGAAAGCGCGCCCGAGCCCGCTGCCGCGCCCGAACCCGCAGTCTCACGGGGTTGACCCCGGCCCACAGCGTCCTGCCCTGCGCGGAGTCCGGCTGGGGCGACACCGCTCAGCGGGCCGCGGGCCTGCTGACGAGGCAGCGCCCCCGGCCGTTCTCGGCGTGCGGATGATCCAGGGCGTACGGCTCCGGCGGGGGGGGGGGGCGGTGGCCGCCCCCCCCCCCCGC
>NZ_JBHVST010000137.1:0-22852 GCF_042885015.1 Streptomyces sp. NPDC058086
GATCCGCCGACCACCTATATATACACTCATACATTCGCCGGCAGCTTCTTTTGTTTATAAGAGACTGTATCTGCACGTGTTCACCGTCGGGGTGAGCTGAGACCCCGGCCCCACCGCTGGGGGGGCGCGGATATTTATCTCCGCGCCCGCCCCGCCCACATGTGGGTGTCAGCCCAGCAGTTCCACCTCCGCGAGCGTCGCCTCGCTGTCGAGGACCAGGCGGTAGTGCGTGTACGAGCCCGGATGCGCGACCGAGAACACCCGGGTCTGTTTGTCCCAGGTGAAGGACTCGCCGGAGCGCTTGTCGAGGTCGGTCCACGTGGTGCCGTCGGATGAGCCCTGCAGGACCCAGCCGCCCGGCGCCTTGGTGCGGTCCGAGGACGAGGTCAGGGTGTACTGAACTCCCTTGGCCGCGGCGGACGTAGGCAGGTCGACCGAGGTGACCGTGGCGTCCGTCGCCGAGGTGTTGTCGAAGAGCGCGCCGTCACCCTTGAGGACGTCCGCGCGGGGCGTGGGCACCTTGTCGTCCTCGGTGATCGACACGGGTGCCGCGTCCTTGCCCGTGCCCCACGCCGACGGCTTGGAGCCCATGTCGAACTCCAGCACGCCCCCACGGGTGATGAGCGAGTGGGGGAGCGAAGTCGACGTCCAGCGCTCGCCGTTGAACTTCACGCCCTGCACGTACACGTTCTTCGCGCTGTTCTTCGGCGCCTTGACGACCAGGTCCTTGCCGTTCTCCAGGTGGACGGTCGCCTTGGTGAACAGCGGGGAGCCGATGGCGTATTCGCCGCTGCCCATCACCAGCGGGTAGAAGCCGAGCGAGGAGAAGAGGTACCAGGCGGACTGCTCGCCGTTGTCCTCGTCGCCGTGGTAGCCCTGCCCGATCTCGCTGCCGGTGTAGAGACGGGAGAGGACCTCGCGGACGTTCTTCTGTGTCTTCCAGGGCTGACCCGCCGCGTCGTACATGTAGTTCACGTGGTGGGCCACCTGGTTGGAGTGCCCGTACATACCCATCCGTACGTCACGGGCCTCGGTCATCTCATGGATGACCCCGCCGTAGGAGCCCACGAAGTCCGGCGAGGCCGTCTCGGGGGTGGCGAAGTACGCGTCGAGCTTCTGGGCCAGCCCGCTCCGGCCGCCGTACAGGTTGGCGAGGCCCCGTGAGTCCTGCGGCGCGGTGAAGGCGTACCCCCAGCCGTTCGTCTCGGTGTAGTCGTAGCCCCACACACGCGGGTCGTACTTCGAGGAGTCGAGGCGCCAGTTGCCCTGCGCGTCGCGGCCCTGGAAGAACCCGGCCTTCGAGTCGAAGAGGTTCACATAGTCCTGGGCCCGGTTGAGGAAGTACGCGGACTCCTCCTTGTAGCGCTTCTTGCCGGTCTTCTTGTAGAGGGCCTGGCCCATCTCGGCGATGCCGTAGTCGTTGACGTATCCCTCCATGGCCCACGACAGGCCCTCGCCGGTGTCGGTGCTGGTGTAGCCGAGGAAGGGGGAGGTCGACATGCCCTTGCGGCCCACGCCGGAGGCCGGCGGGACGACGGTCGCGTTCTTGAGGGCGGCGTCGTACGCCGCCTCCGTGTCGAAGTTCACGCCTTTGACGTACGCGTCCGCGAACGCCACGTCCGACGAGGTGCCGGTCATCAGGTCCGCGTACCCGGGGGAGGACCAGCGCGAGGTCCAGCCTCCGTCCTTGTACTGCTGCACGAACCCGTCGACCATCTCGCCCGCCTGAGAGGGCGTCAGCAAGGAGTACGCCGGCCAGGTCGTCCGATAGGTGTCCCAGAAGCCGTTGTTGACGTACACCTTGCCGTCGACGATCTTCGCGCCGGTGTGGGTGGGGGTGTCAGGACCGGGCATCGCGGAGAACGGCGAGGCGTACTGGTACTTCGAACCGACCTTCTCGAAGCCGGAGTTGGGGTACAGGTAGAGCCGGTACATGCTGGAGTACAGCGTGGTCAGCTGGTCCGGCGTCGCGCCCTCGACCTCGACCTTGCCGAACAGCTTGTCCCACGTCTTGCGCGCCCGCTCCTTGACCGTCCCGAACGACGTGCCGTCGGGGATCTCCTGGCGCAGGTTGTCCTTCGCCTGGTCGATGCTGATGAGGGAGGTCGCCAGGCGCAGGGTGACCGTGTGGTCGGCGCCGGGCTTGAACTTCAGGTACCCCTTGACGCCGGACGAGCCGGCGTCCGTCACCGGCGCGTCGAACACCCCGTAGACGAAGAGCCGGGTCGCACCCGTCGACAGCCCGGACTTCACGTCCGAGTACCCGGTGACGATCCCGTTGTCCTTGTCCAGGGTGAGGCCCGCCTGCTCGGTCACGTTGTCGAAGAGCACGCTCGCGTCCTCACCCGGATAGGTGAAGCGCAGGGCCGCCGCGTGGTCGGTGGGCGCCATCTCCGCCTTGAGACCGTTCTCGAAGGTCACCCCGTAGTAGTACGGGCGCGCGGTCTCGTTCTCGTGCCGGAAGGCGAGCGCGCGGGCGGTGCGACCGGTGTCCGGGGTGCCGGAGGCGGCCGAGGGCATCACCTGGAAGGTCTGCCGGTCGCCCATCCAGGGGCTCGGCTCGTGGCTCGCGCTGAACGCCTGGATGGTCGGCAGGTTGTCCGCGTTGTTGGCGCGTGCGTAGTCGTACAGCCAGCTCAGCGAGCCCGCGTTGGTGACCGGCGTCCAGAAGTTGAAGCCGTGGGGGAGAGCCGTCGCCGGGAAGTTGTTGCCGCGCGAGAAGCCGCCGCTGGAGTTGGTGCCGCGGGTCGTCAGCGCGTAGTCGGCCAGATGCGCCTTGGGCTTCTCGGGGGCCACGGTCTTCAGCGCCACGTCGTCCAGCCAGCCGCGGAACTTCGCCGGGCCCTGGGGGGAGTCGTACGCGAGGAGTATCCGGTCGACGGTCTTCCCGGCCGCGACCGAACCGATACGCGAGGCGACGTTGTTCCACTGGTTGACGTACAGCACCTTGGCCGCGCCCTGTCCCTGCGGCGTCAGCGCGAACCCGTGCTGGTCGACTGCGTTCAGGTCACTCAGGTAGCTGCCGTCCGTGAACGCCAGGTCCACCGACACGTTCGTGGCGTCGTAGTCCCGGTCACCGTCCGCCATCGACGGGAAGATCCGGTACGCCAGCTCGGTGTCGCGCCCGACGCCCACGTTGACGTCGAAGACCTTGTTGTACGAGTACGCCCGGCCGTCCGCCTTGTGCGTACCGGCGTAGCGCAGGGCCCGCTTGCCCGTGAAGCCCGCGCCGGCCTTCGCGGTGGGGGAGCCGCTCGGGCCCCGGTCCACCAGCGAGAGCATGTCCTTGGGCGTCGGGTCGTCGCTCTGGCCCGTCGAGAACTGGACGTCGGCGAGCTGGAGGATGTCGCCGCCGTTGTTCTTGGTGACGTCGAGCCGGAAGTGCTGGTACTCGACGGGGCTCGCGATGTCGTACGACTTCGTCTGGAACCGCTCGCCGAAGGACTCGCCGGAACGGGTGTCGAGGCTCTTCCAGTCCTTGCCGTCCGTGGAGCCCTGGAGGGTCCAGTCCTGGGGGTCGCGCTCGTCGTGGTCGTTGGCCGACGTCAGCGCGTACGTGACCACCTTGACCGGTGCGTCGAAGTCGAACTCCGCCCAGCCGGTCGGCTCGAAGGTCAGCCACTTGGTGCTCGACTCGCCGTCGACGAGGTTCTCCTTCACCTCGCCCGCGCCGGTGTTCTCGCCGCTCGCGCCGACGTCCGTGACGTGGTCGGTGACATTGCCCGGGATGCCGGTGCTGTAGCCGCCGTCGACGCCCGACGCGCGCTTTGCCCCGTCTGCTCCGGTGTCCACCGTGTTGAGCCAGGTCGGTGCCGGATCGCCTGATTCGAACGAGGACGCGAACTCGCGATCGGTGGACGCCGTTTGGGCCGGAAGGGCAATCGCGGTGCCCTGCGAGGCCACTACCAGAGAAAGCGCTACCACCCCCATTATCGTTGAGGAACTCCATCTGAGCCGAGCCGAAGAACTCCGTCTGTACCGAGCTCTGTGCTGCATGCGCGAGCACCCTCCCTGGCCCTGGACAACGTTGTCAAATTTGCTGCGCAAGGACCAGTAGGGAGTCAAGTTGTCAGTGGTGTCAAGGGTGTTGGATGTGGCGTCCGGGGCGAATATCGTGCGACGAGCTGCGCATTACTCCCATGGTGGGAGATTGGTGCCCTGTCGATCTTCCCGAGGGGAAGTCGCGGACGCGCCATATTTCCGAGAGGTCTCAACTCGGAAAAGACCCGCGGGTAAACCCGCTTTCGATCTTGCTCCGCCGACGGGAAGTGGACTATACCTGTCGGCACCCGCCCAGCCGATCGACGGCCGCGGGCAGGCACGTCCCGGGGGGAATCGGGCGTCGGCGGCCAGTGTGACGGGCAGGGATCGCCGCGTTGACCGACTGAATCCCTCACGCACGACCCCAGCTTGACCTAACCGCGGTGCCGGGGAGGATCCGGTTCACCGCCTGAGTCCTGGAGAAGGCGAGGACTTGAGCATGGGATCCACTTCCGCCGAGAACAGCAACACCGAGGGTGTCGGACGCCGTGACCTGATCAAGCGGTCCGCGGCACTCGGCCTGATTTCCGTACCGACGATGAGCTTTTTGTCCGCTTGTGCGAGCAGCGACAGCGGTTCCGGTGACAAGGCCAAGGCCGGCAAGAAGACCACGAAGAACCCGCTGGGCGTCAACGAGACGGCCCCGCTCGCCGTCGTCATCTTCGACGGCGGATTCGGTACGAAGTACGCGACCGACGCCAACGCCCAGTACAAGACGGCCTACCCGAAGGCCAAGGTCAACTTCCATGCGACCCAGAAGATCCAGTCCGAACTGCAGCCCAAGTTCAACGGCGGCACCCCGCCGGACCTGATCGACAACTCCGGCGCCCAGCAGATGGACATGGGCGTGCTCGTCGGCAAGAAGCAGCTCACCGACCTGACCCCGCTCCTCGACGCGCCGTCCATCGACGACCCTTCGAAGAAGGTCCGCGACACGCTGCGCCCCGGCATCGTCGAGATGGGCCAGTTCGACGGCGCACCGGTCTGGATCATGTACTACGCCTACACCGTCTACGGCGTCTGGTACTCGCAGACCGCCCTCGACAAGCTCGACGCGACGTACCCCGAGACCTGGGACGCGATGCTCGCGCTGTGCGAGAAGGCGAAGAAGAAGGGCATGGCCGGCTGGACGTACGCGGGCAAGTACCCGTACTACCTGCCGTTCTCGCTCTACCCCTTCATCGCCAAGATCGGTGGCCGCGAGGTTCTCGACAAGATCGACAACCTGGAGCCCAACGCCTGGAAGGACCCGGCCGTCAAGTCCGCGTTCGAGGCGTACTACGAGCTCTACAAGAAGGGTTACATCCTCCAAGGCACCCCGGGCATCGACCACATCCAGTCGCAGACCGCCTGGGCCAAGGGCAAGGCGCTCTTCATCCCGAACGGTTCCTGGGTGGAGAACGAGTCCGCGAACGTCATCCCGAAGGACTTCAATCTGGCCGTCAGCGGCCCGACCGGCCTGGACAGCTCCGACAAGATGCCGTTCGGCACCATCTGGGCCTCCGGCGGCGAGCCGTTCATCGTGCCGGCCAAGGCGAACAACGCCGAGGGCGGCATGGAGCAGCTGCGCATCATGCTCAGCGAGGCCTCGTCGAAGAACTTCACCAGCCAGGTGAAGTCGCTGACCGCCTACAACGGCGGCACCGACGGCATCACGCTGACGCCGGGCCTCAAGTCCGGTGTCGCGGCCTTGGAGAAGGCCGGCACCAACGTGGTCAACCCGCGGCTCCAGGACTGGTACGTGAAGCTTCAGAAGGAGCAGATCGGTGTCGCCGGTCTCGGCGAGATGATGGCAGGGCGGCTGACCCCGGCCGAGGCCATCAAGAAGATCCAGGGCTACGCGGACGCGGCGGCCAAGGACCAGTCCATCAAGCACTACAAGCACCAGTAGCGGCGCGTGTCCACGCGTCGCCGGCGGCGGCATCCGCGAAACGATCGGGGTCGGTAACCATGCAACACGGCAAGTACCGGTTCATTGTGGGGTTCTTGGTGGCCCCCTTGGCGTTGTACGCGATCTTCGTGATCTGGCCCTTCGTCCAGGCCATCTACTACTCGTTCACGGACTGGACCGGTCTGAGCCCCGACTTCAAGATGGTCGGTTTCGCCAACTACACCAGAATGCTGCACGACGACATCTTCTGGAAGTCGTTGCAGCACAGTCTGGTGTTCGCGTTGCTGCTGCCGCTGGTGACGCTGGGCCTCGCGCTCTTCTTCGCCTTCATGCTCAATGTCGGTGGGCGGCGCCGAAAAGGCGCCGCCATCACCGGAGTGCGCGGTTCGGGTTTCTACAAAATCGCCTATTTCTTCCCACAAGTGCTGTCGATCGCGATCGTCTCCCTGCTTTTCCAATTCGCCTACAACCCCAACGACGGCGTCATCAACGGGACGTTGAAGGCCATCGGCCTCGGCAGTGTCCAGCCGGACTGGCTGGGCGACCCGAACCTCGCCCTGTGGTGCGTGATGGCGGTGCTGCTGTGGAGCACGGTCGGGTTCTTCGTCGTGCTGTTCTCGGCGGGCATGGCGTCGATTCCGAAGGACTTCTACGAGGCCGCGCTGCTCGACGGCGCGAGCCGCGCCACCACCTTCTTCAAGATCACCCTTCCGCTGCTCTGGGACACCGTGCAGTCGGGCTGGGTGTACATGGGGATCCTGGCGCTCGGCGCCGAGGCGTTCGCCGCCGTGCAGATCATGACCGTGGGCCCTGGCGGCCCCGACTACTCGACCACGGTCCTTCCGCTGTACGTGTACCAATCGGCGTTCCGTGACGCGAACGCCGCCTACGCCACCACGATCGGTGTCGCGCTCCTCATCGTCACGCTGCTGTTCGCGGCGATCGTGATGCGACTGGGCCGGCGCGAGCGGTTGGAGTTCTAGCTTGACGCTCCCCTCCCTGAAGGGAGGGGATTCTTACGGCTCGCGCCGTGAGACTTCCTGTTTCATCGCCGACTGCCCGCCCGGAGAACTCCGTTGAGGTCTTACACCAGCTCCGCAGGCTGCAACCGCCCGTCCGGCGGCCAGAAGGTTCTTCGCCGCGTTCACGTCCCGGTCGTGGGTCGTGCCGCAGTCGCACGTCCATGTTCGGACGCTGAGCGGCATCTTCTGCTGAAGGGTGCCGCAGGTGGAGCACAGCTTGGACGAGGGGAAAAAGCGGTCTACCGCGATCACTTCCCGCCCGTACCACTGGGCTTTGTACTCCAGCATGCTCCGGAACTCCGACCAGGCCGCATCGCTGATGGCGCGGGCGAGGCTCCGGTTTTTGACCATGTTGCGCACGGTCAGATCCTCGATCACGAGCGTTTGGTTCTCACGCACGAGACGAGTGGTCAGCTTGTGCAGGTGGTCCCTGCGCCGGTCGGTGATACGGGCGTGAACGCGGGCGACCTTGCGTCTGGCCTTGGCGCGGTTGGCTCCGTCACCCTTGGCCTTGCGGGACAGCTCCCGCTGGGCCCTGGCCAGGCGGGCACGGTCTTGGCGTTCATGCCGGGGGTTGGCGATCTTCTCGCCGGTCGAGAGCGTCAGCAGGTGCTCCAAGCCCACGTCGATCCCGACCGCGTCGGCGTTGACGGGGAGCGGCTGGACGCCGGGGTCCTCACACAGCATCGAGACGAACCAGCGTCCCGCCGGGTCCTGGGACACGGTCACCGTGGACGGCTTCGATCCTTCGGGGAGCGGCCGGGACCACACGATGTCGAGCGGCTCCGCCATCTTCGCCAAGGTCAGCTTGCCGTCCCGGAACCGGAACCCGCTGGTGGTGTACTCGGCCGAGCGGCGGGACTTCTTCCGCGACTTGAAGCGCGGGTACTCGGCCCGCTTGCCGAAGAAGTTTGTGAACGCCACCTGCAGGTGGCGCAGACACTGCTGGAGCGGAACCGAGGAGACGTCGTTGAGGAACGACAGTTCCTCGGTCTTCTTCCATGCCGTCAGCATCGCCGACGTGGCGTTGTAGTTGACCCGTTCCTGTCGCGTCCACGCCTCGGTACGGGCGGCGAGCGCCATGTTGTAGACCTTGCGAACGCATCCGAACGTGCGCGACAGCTCGGCTGCCTGCGCATCGGTCGGACAGAAGCGGTACTTGAACGCCCGCTTCACATGGCTCGTGGTCACGCTCACAAACTAGCGCTGGTAAGGATCAACCTGCGGGTCACAGCACTGCGATCCGCTCCGGCCGCGAATCGCAGCTCTTCGCCCTGCTCCGCAGGAGTCCGTTTCCTCTCCGCCCTGAAGGGCGGAGTATTCACGGAGGGATCCGATGAAGACCACTGACATCCCGCCGCCCGCGGAACCGGTCGAGGACCGTCCTCAGGTGGCCAAGGAGAAGGCGCCGCCGCAGAAGGCGAAGAGCAGTGAGGGCGGCGTCCTCAACGCCTTCTCGCACGGCATTCTCATCATCTGGGCGATCATGGTCGTACTGCCCCTGCTGTGGGCGGTGATGACGTCTTTCAAGGACGACGACTCCATTTTCAGCTCGCCCTGGTCGCTGCCGGACAAACTGCACTTCGACAACTGGTCGCGCGCGTGGTCGCAGGCGCACATGAGCGACTACTTCGGCAACACGCTCATCGTGGTGGGATTCTCGCTGGTCGGTACGCTCGTGCTCGGCTCGATGGCGGCGTACGTCCTCGCTCGATTCGAGTTCCCGGGCAACCGTTTCATTTACTTCCTCTTCGTCGGAGGAATGAGTTTCCCGATCATGCTGGCCCTGGTGCCGTTGTTCTACGTTCTGAACAACATGAGTCTGCTGAACACGCTGCCGGGTCTGATCCTCGTCTACATCGCCTACTCGCTGCCGTTCACGGTCTTCTTCCTGACCTCGTTCTTCAGGACACTGCCGACCTCGATCGCCGAGGCGGCGTTCGTCGACGGCGCCTCGCACACCAGGACCTTCTTCCAGATCATGCTGCCGATGGCCAAGCCGGGTCTTGTCAGCGTCGGGATCTTCAACTTCCTGGGCCAGTGGAACCAGTACATGCTCCCGACGGTTCTGAACACCGATCCCGACAAGAAGGTCCTCTCCCAGGGCCTCGTCGAGCTGGCGACCAGCCAGGGTTACAAGGGCGACTGGTCGGGCCTCTTCGCGGGCCTGGTGATGGCCATGCTCCCCGTGCTGGCCGCGTACATCATCTTCCAGCGACAGGTGGTCCAGGGACTGACGGCGGGGGCTCTCAAGTAGAGCGAGCGAGGTGACGGCCAAATCCGTCGAACGCCGAGAACTCTCCGGAGTGCGTAATCCCTTCCGAACACGCGGAGGGGATTACGCGTACTCGGTTCCACATACTCGGTTCTGCATACTCGGTTCCCCATACTCAGTACCACGCATTCGGTTCCATATATTCGGTCCCGCCCCCTCGGTCGCGTCCGCTGGGTTCCGCATTCCCCGGTCCCCCGAAAGCGGCCCCACCCGCCCGGAGGGGTTCCGCGGGAGCCCACGCCCGGCGGGGCGGCGTCGTGGGCGTTGTCTTGATCTTGTACGGCCGGGACGGCGACAACTTGTAGTCAGTCTGGGTGTGACCTGGGCCATAGAAGGATCTACGGCCCAGTCTGTCCCGCACACGTGTGCTCATCCGCGCCGGATGCAGCTCAACCTCTTGACGGGAGGTAACCCAAACAGCTCAGCTTAGAGTTCACTAGTTGGACATAGGCGGGGCCTCATCGTGGCGGCCTCGTACGCGGGAGGTCGTCGTGGAGACTCCGGGGTCGCAGTCGTCGCTGCACCGGGCCAATCTGGAGCGCGTCGTACGTGCGGTGCGC
This sequence comes from Streptomyces sp. NPDC058086, assembly GCF_042885015.1. Classification (NCBI taxonomy): domain Bacteria; kingdom Bacillati; phylum Actinomycetota; class Actinomycetes; order Kitasatosporales; family Streptomycetaceae; genus Streptomyces; species Streptomyces sp. NPDC058086. The sequence goes on from NZ_JBHVST010000137.1 coordinate 9,790, forward strand.
CTTGCCGGTTCGCTCACGCAAGCGGAGATCGCGAGGACGACGGGCCTCTCCGCCGCGACCGTTTCCAATATCGTCCGGGAGCTCAAGGACGGGGGAACGGTCGAGGTCACCCCCACTTCGGCGGGTGGCCGCAGGGCCCGCAGCGTGTCCCTGAGCGGTGACGCCGGCATCGTCATCGGCGTCGACTTCGGCCATACGCATCTGCGCGTCGCGGTCGGGAACCTCGCCCACCAGGTGCTGGCCGAGGAGTCCGAGCCGCTGGACGTGGACGCGAGCGCCGCACAGGGCTTCGACCGGGCGGAGGAGCTGGTCAGCCGCCTGATCGCGGCGACCGGGGTGGACCGGTCCAAGATCGCGGGCGTGGGGCTCGGCGTGCCCGGTCCCATCGACGTGGAGTCGGGGACCCTGGGGTCCACCGCGATCCTGCCGGGCTGGACCGGCGCGAAGCCCGCCGAGGAGCTGCGGGGGCGGCTCGGCGTGCCCGTGTACGTGGACAACGACGCCAACCTGGGTGCGCTTGGCGAGCTGGTCTGGGGCAGTGGGCGCGGGGTCAAGGACCTGGCCTACATCAAGGTCGCGAGCGGTGTCGGCGCCGGCCTGGTGATCGACGGCAAGATCTACCGCGGGCCTGGCGGCACTGCGGGTGAAATCGGGCATATTACTCTTGATGAATCCGGCCCCGTCTGCCGCTGTGGCAATCGGGGCTGCCTGGAGACCTTTGCGGCGGCGCGCTATGTGCTGCCGCTTCTGCAGTCCAGTCACGGCACGGACCTGACCATGGAAGGCGTCGTCAGGCTGGCCCGCGAGGGCGATCCGGGCTGTCGTCGGGTGATCGCCGACGTCGGCCGTCACATCGGAAGCGGGGTCGCCAATCTCTGCAATCTGCTGAACCCGAGTCGGGTGGTTCTCGGTGGCGACCTCGCCGAGGCCGGGGAGCTCGTTCTCGGACCCATCAGGGAGTCGGTCGGCCGGTATGCGATCCCCAGTGCCGCACGTCAACTCTCGGTGTTGCCAGGGGCACTTGGCGGTCGTGCGGAGGTTCTCGGGGCCCTCGCTCTCGCGCTCAGCGAGATGGGCGATTCGACCCTTTTGGACGGATCGCTGTCTGCGGCCGCCCCTGCCTTCACTTAGAGAACGCATGGCACCGTTGCCATCTCGTTAAGTATTTACTTCTTGACGTCGCACGCGTGGCCGAGTTGACTTCCAGCCACCTCGGCCGCAACGACGCGGCCTCGTCAGGGAGGTTTCAAGAGTGAACACGCGTATGCGTCGTGCCGCGTTTGCCGTTGCCGCTGGTGCGATGGCCGTTTCGCTGGCTGCTTGTGGCAGTGCCAAGGAGTCCGGCGGCAGCAAGAGCGACAGCTCCAGCTCCGCCAAGAAGGGCGACGCGATCAAGGTCGGTCTGCTCCTTCCCGAGAACCAGACCGCGCGTTACGAGAAGTTCGACAAGCCGCTGATCGAGAAGAAGGTCAAGGAGCTTACGAACGGCAAGGGCACGGTCCAGTACGCCAACGCCAAGCAGGACGCCACCACGCAGGCCCAGCAGGTCGAGACGATGATCACCGACAAGGTGGACGTCCTCATCGTCGACGCTGTGGACTCCGCGGCCATCAAGAACTCGGTCCAGAAGGCCAAGGACGCCGGCATCCCCGTCGTCGCCTACGACCGTCTCGCGCAGGGTCCGATCAGCGGTTACACCTCGTTCGACAACACGACCGTCGGCAAGACCCAGGGCCAGGCGCTCCTCACCGCGCTCGGCTCCAAGGCCAAGTCCGGCAAGATCGTGATGATGAACGGGTCGTCCACCGACCCGAACGCCGCCCAGTTCAAGGCCGGTGCCCACTCCGTCCTCGACGGCAAGGTGAACATCGGCAAGGAGTACGACACCAAGGACTGGAAGCCGGAGAACGCCAACGCCAACATGGAGGGCGCCATCTCCGCCCTCGGCAAGAAGAACGTCATCGGCGTCTACTCGGCCAACGACGGCATGGCCGGCGGTATCATCACCGCCCTCAAGGCCGCCGGCATCTCCGTCCCGGTCACCGGTCAGGACGCCGAGCTCGCGGGTGTGCAGCGCATCCTCGCCGGTGAGCAGTTCATGAGCGTCTACAAGCCGTACGCCCCCGAGGCCGACGCCGCCGCCGAGATGGCCGTCGCGCTCGCCCAGGGCAAGTCGCTCGACACCGTCGCCAAGGACAAGGTCGACAGCCCGACCGACAAGGCGATCCCCTCGGTCATCGTCGCGGTCGTCTCGCTGACCAAGGACAACATCAAGGACACTGTCCTCAAGGACGGCGTCTACACGGTGAGCGACATCTGCACGAGCGCCTACAAGGCCAAGTGCGACGCGCTCGGCATCAAGTAGTCCGAGCAACTGAAGTAGCCGCTAGTCCGAGCAACTGAAGTAGCCGCCGCAAGTCTCTATCCACGTACGGGAATTCGTTCTTGAATTTCCGTACGGGACTTGCGTCATCGAAGCCCCTCCGGCGCTCCGCATCCATCAGCCCCGCAAAGCTAGGGCGGGGCGCCGGACGGAACACCCCCTCCACAAACTTCTGCACAACCTCCCGCCGGGTCAGGCGGCGAAGGAGATGGTTCACGTGTCCGCTACGCCTGTCCTGGCGTTGCGCGGGGTCTCCAAGCGATTCGGTGCCGTCCAGGCGCTCACCGATGTAGAGCTTGAGGTCCACGCCGGTGAAGTGGTCGCCCTGGTGGGCGACAACGGCGCCGGAAAGTCCACGCTGGTGAAGACGATCGCCGGCGTGCACCCCATCGATGAGGGCGCCATCGAGTGGGACGGCAAGACCGTCCACATCAACAAGCCGCAAGACGCTCAGGGCCTCGGTATCGCGACCGTGTACCAGGACCTGGCGCTGTGCGACAACATCGACGTCGTCGGCAACCTCTACCTGGGCCGGGAGCTGAAGAAGCGCGGCATCCTGGACGAGGTCGAGATGGAGCGCCGCTCGCGCGAGCTGCTGGACACGCTGTCCATCCGTATCCCCAGCGTCCGCATCCCGATCGCCTCGCTCTCCGGCGGTCAGCGCCAGACCGTGGCGATCGCCCGTTCGATGCTCGGCGAGCCCAAGCTCGTCATCCTCGACGAGCCCACCGCGGCCCTCGGTGTCGAGCAGACCGCCCAGGTGCTCGACCTCGTCGAGCGGCTGCGTGAGCGCGGTCACGCTGTCATCCTCATCAGCCACAACATGGCGGATGTGAAGGCCGTGGCCGACAAGGTCGCCGTCCTGCGCCTCGGGCGCAACAACGGCATCTTCGAGGTCAAGTCGACCTCGCAGGAAGAGATCATCTCCGCCATCACGGGCGCCACGGAGAACGCCGTGACCCGTCGTGCGGCGCGCAGCAATGGGGAGGCTCAGAAGTGAGCATCGACAAGACCTCTGAGACCCCCGAGGACCACGTCGTGGAGAACCCCGAGGCGGCCGCCGCGGCGGTCACCGCGGTCGACCCCCGGCTCCTCGTGCGCGAGCAGGGCTTCGCGGGCTACGCCTCCGAGTTCAAGCGCAAGATGAAGGCCGGTGACCTGGGTTCCATCCCGGTCGTCCTCGGCCTGGTCATCATCTGGATCATCTTCCAGAGCCTGAACTCCAACTTCCTCACCGCGGGCAACCTGTCCGACATCTCCGTCGCCATGGTCGGCACGGGCATGATCGCCGTCGGTATCGTCTTCGTACTGCTGCTCGGTGAGATCGACCTGTCGGTCGGCTCGGTCTCCGGTGTCGCCGGTGCCGCGTTCGCGGTGCTGAACGTCACGCACGGCATGAACGAGTATCTGGCTTTCGTGCTGGCCATCCTCACCGGCACGGTCGCGGGCGCGCTCCACGGCTTCGTGTTCGCGCGCATCGGTGTGCCGGCCTTCGCCGTCACCCTGGCGGGTCTGCTGTTCTGGAACGGCTTCATGCTCCAGATCCTGGGCAGCAACGGCACCATCAACCTGGACAGCAACGGCCTCGTCGCCAAGCTGACCAGCTACTACTTCACCGATGTCGCCGCCGCCTACGCGCTCGCCATCGGCGTCACCGCCGTGTTCTTCCTCAGCTCCTTCTACGGCAACAAGCGCCGTGAGGCCGCGGGTGTGCCGTCCCGGCCGCTGAGCGAGACCATCCTGCGCACCGCGCTGCTGGCGATCGTCGCCTTCGCCGTGGCGATCACCTACAACCAGTACAAGGGCCTTCCGCTGGCCGTGGTGATCTTCATCGCGGTGCTGCTGATCACGGACTTCGTGCTGCGCCGGACCGCGTACGGCCGGAAGATCTTCGCGCTCGGTGGCAGCGTCGAGGCCTCCCGGCGTGCCGGTATCAACGTGGAGATGGTCCGGATCTCGGTCTTCGCGATCTCCGGTACGTTCGCCGCCATCGGCGGTCTGTTCATCGCCTCGAAGATCGCCTCCGCCAACCAGGGCGCGGGCGCCGGTGACCTTCTGATGAACGCGATCGCCGCCGCGGTCATCGGTGGCACCAGCCTCTTCGGTGGTCGCGGTCGTACGTGGAACGCGCTGCTGGGTGTACTGGTGATCGTGTCCATCCAGTACGGTCTGGCGCTGCAGGGCATCGCGTCGCCGATCCAGTACATGATCACCGGTGGTGTGCTTCTCGCCACGGTCGTCATCGACGCCGTCACTCGCAAGACGCAGAAGACCGCGGGGCGCGCGTAGCGGTTTGCAGGGAGACTGCGGGCCGGCTGTGGCTGGTCGCGCCCACGCGGCGGAGACGCACGATGTCACGGCCCCGCGCCCCTGAGGGGCGCGCTGCACGCAGCCCCCTTTGACCTGTGCCCGGTACCAATGGCGGTGCCGGGCACAGTCATGTCCTGGCGGAACATTAGACTCGACAGGCCCGGCAAAGCTCGAACAGCTCTACTGCAAGGAGGCACGGGTGCCGCTGCTGACCCGTATCACGGGACCGCGCGATCTGGACCGGCTCAGCCTGGAGCAGCTGGACCAGCTGGCCGGCGAGATCAGGACCTTCCTCGTCGACGCGGTCTCCAAGACAGGCGGCCACCTCGGCCCCAATCTCGGTGTCGTGGAGCTCACCATCGCCCTGCACCGCGTCTTCGAGTCGCCGAAGGACAGGGTGCTGTGGGACACCGGTCACCAGTCCTACGTCCACAAGCTGCTCACCGGCCGTCAGGACTTCTCGAAGCTGAAGATGAAGGGCGGCCTGTCCGGCTACCCCTCGCAGGCCGAGTCCGAGCACGACGTGATCGAGAACTCGCACGCCTCCACGGTCCTCGGCTGGGCCGACGGTCTGGCGAAGGCCAACGAGGTGCTCGACAGGAACGACCACGTGGTCGCAGTCATCGGTGACGGCGCTCTCACCGGCGGCATGGCCTGGGAGGCGCTCAACAACATCGCGGACGCCAAGGACCGCCACCTGGTCATCGTCGTCAACGACAACGAGCGTTCGTACGCCCCCACGATCGGCGGCCTCGCGAATCATCTGGCGACCCTGCGCACCACGGACGGCTACGAGCGCTTCCTCGCCCGCGGGAAGGACCTCCTGGAGCGCACGCCGGTCGTCGGCAGGCCGCTCTACGAGACCCTGCACGGCGCCAAGAAGGGCCTCAAGGACTTCATCGCCCCGCAGGGCATGTTCGAGGACCTGGGTCTGAAGTACGTCGGCCCGATCGACGGTCACGACATCGAGGCCCTGGAGTCGGCGCTGGCCCGCGCCAAGCGCTTCGGCGGCCCGGTCATCGTGCACTGCCTCACCGAGAAGGGCCGCGGCTACCAGCCCGCCCTGCAGGACGAGGCGGACCGCTTCCACGCCGTCGGCAAGATCCACCCCGACACGGGCCTGCCGATCGCCTCGTCCGGCGCCGACTGGACCTCCGTCTTCGGCGAGGAGATGGTCAAGCTCGGCCAGGAGCGCAAGGACGTGGTCGCCATCACGGCCGCGATGCTCCAGCCGGTCGGCCTCGACAAGTTCGCCAAGGCCTTCCCCAAACGGGTGTACGACGTCGGCATCGCGGAGCAGCACGGCGCCGTGTCGGCGGCGGGCCTGGCGACCGGCGGACTGCACCCCGTCTTCGCCGTCTACGCGACTTTCCTCAACCGTGCCTTCGACCAGGTCCTGATGGACGTGGCCCTGCACAAGTGCGGCGTGACGTTCGTGCTGGACCGCGCGGGCGTCACCGGTACCGACGGCGCCTCGCACAACGGCATGTGGGACATGTCGATCCTTCAGGTCGTGCCGGGCCTCAGGCTCGCCGCGCCGCGTGACGCCGACCAGGTCCGCGCCCAGCTGCGCGAGGCCGTCGACGTGACCGACGCGCCGACCGTGGTCCGCTTCTCCAAGGGCGCGGTGGGTCCGGCGGTGCCCGCGGTGGGCCGGATCGGCGGCATGGACGTGCTGCGTGAGCCGGGCACCGACGCGCCCGACGTGCTCCTCGTCTCCGTCGGCGCCCTCGCGCCGATGTGCCTGGAGATCGCCGGCCTCCTCGACCAGCAGGGCATCTCCACGACCGTCGTCGACCCGCGCTGGGTCAAGCCGGTCGACGAGGCCATGGCTCCGCTCGCCGAGCAGCACCGCGTTGTCGTCACCGTCGAGGACAACTCCCGGGTCGGCGGCGTCGGCTCGACGATCGCGCAGGCCCTGCGCGACGCGGGCGTCGACGTCCCGCTGCGTGACTTCGGCATCCCGCCGCGCTTCCTCGACCACGCCTCGCGCGCCGAGGTCATGGCGGAGATCGGCCTGACCGCACCGGACATCGCCCGTCAGGTCACCGGTCTCGTCTCCAAGCTCGACGGCCGCTTCCCGGGGGCCGCGGCGCAGGTGGTGGACTCGGTGGAGCCCGCCCGCGACTGACGTACCACGGTCGAACGCAGGTCCATTGGGCCGGTTTCGCCACCCCGCACGGGTGGCGAAATCGGCCCATTTGCGTGAACTCGACCGTACTCGGGCATGGGCGGTGCACGCCCCCTCGATCATGTCGAGGACACCAAGCGTGGAGGTAGGCCCGTGAGCAGCACCCTCTTCAGGACGAAAAAGGTCGAACAGTCGATCTTGGACACTGAGGAGCCGGAGCACGCACTCAAGAAGTCGCTGTCGGCTCTGGATCTCACCGTCTTCGGCGTCGGTGTCATCATCGGCACCGGCATCTTCGTCCTCACCGGCAAGGTCGCCAAGGAGAACGCGGGACCCTCGGTCTCCCTGGCGTTCGTCGTCGCGGGTGTCGTCTGTGCCCTGGCGGCGCTGTGCTACGCGGAGTTCGCCTCCACGGTCCCGGTGGCGGGGTCCGCGTACACCTTCGCGTACGCCTCGCTCGGTGAGCTGCCCGCCTGGATCATCGGCTGGGACCTGGTGCTGGAGTTCGCGCTCGGTACGGCGGTGGTGGCCGTCGGCTGGTCGGGGTACGTGCGCTCGCTCCTGGACAACGCGGGCTGGCATCTGCCGGGCTATCTCAGCGGGCGTGAGGGGTCCTCCGGGTTCGGCTTCGACATCCTCGCCGCCGCGCTGGTGCTGGTGCTCACCGCCATCCTGGTCGTCGGCGTGAAGCTCTCCGCCCGCGTCACCACGGTCGTCGTCGCCATCAAGGTCACCGTCGTGTTGATCGTGATCATCGCGGGTGCCTTCTTCATCGTGGGTGACAACTACACGCCCTTCATCCCCAAGGCGCAGGCCCAGGAGGCGGGCAGCAGTCTCAAGGCCCCGCTCGTCCAGCTCATGTTCGGCTACACACCCACCAACTTCGGCGTGATGGGCATCTTCACCGCCGCCTCTGTCGTCTTCTTCGCCTTCATCGGCTTCGACGTGGTGGCGACGGCCGCCGAGGAGACCAAGAACCCGCAGCGGGACATGCCGCGCGGCATCCTGGGCTCGCTCTTCATCTGCACCGCTCTCTACGTGGCCGTGTCGATCGTCGTCACCGGCATGCAGAGGTACGACCGGCTGTCCATCGACGCCCCGCTCGCCGACGCCTTCAAGGCGACCGGGCACCCCTGGTACGCGGGCGTCATCAGCTTCGGCGCCGCCGTCGGTCTGACCACGGTCTGCATGATCCTGCTGCTCGGCCAGACCCGGGTGTTCTTCGCGATGAGCCGCGACGGACTGCTGCCGCGGTTCTTCTCCCGGGTCCACCCGAGGTTCCGCACCCCGCACCGGCCGACCATCCTGCTCGGCGTGATCATCGCGATCCTGGCGGGCTTCACCAGCCTCAGCGAACTGGCCGAACTGGTCAACATCGGTACGCTCTTCGCCTTCGTCGTCGTCGCGATCGGCGTCGTCATTCTCCGCCACACCCGCCCCGACCTGCACCGCTCCTTCCGCACCCCGCTGGTCCCGTTCGTCCCGATCGTCTCCGTCCTCGCCTCGCTCTGGCTGATGCTCAACCTGCCCGCCGAGACCTGGCTGCGGTTCGTCATCTGGATGGTGATCGGCTTCGTCGTCTACTTCCTGTACGGCCGCTCGCACAGCCGTCTCGAGCGGCGCGAGGAGACGACCGAGGCCGCGGTGCACCCGCCGCGCCCCGACACCCAGTGATCGGCCCCTATTGATGCTCCGGCCCCGTATGTCCCGCATCGGTGGAGACCACGGGGCCGGATAGCGTGCACCGTATGCTCGCCGGGCTCCTGGAAACACCACGCTCCGCAGCCGCGTCACGGATGTCGGGCCCCGGCTACTGGACACGGCTGCTGCCCGTCCTCGGGGTGCTCGTCTGCCTCACCCGGGCCCCCTCCTTCGTACGGCCGCTGTGGAACCCCGACGAGGGCTATCTCGCCGTACAGGCGCGGATACTGGCGGGCGGGGGAGAGCTGTACGAGACCGTCGTGGACCGCAAGCCGCCGCTCGTGCCGTGGCTGTACGAGGCGGCGTTCGCGGTGTTCGGCTCCGGTTCGCTGACGTCGGTGCGGGTCCTCGCGATCGTGGCCCAGCTGTCGACCGCCGTGCTGCTGGCCTCGCTGGCCCGTCGCCGCTGGGGGGATCCGGCCGGGCGCGCGGCCGGGGTGCTGTACGTGCTGGTCTCGATCGGGCTCAACCCCGAGGACGCGCAGGCGGCGACCTTCGAGGTCTTCATGCTGCCCTGCACGACGGCCGCGATGTGGTGCGCCGACCGGCGCCGCTGGGGCGCCGCGGGGGTGGCCGTGGCCTGCTCCTTCCTCACCAAGCAGACCGGCGGGGTGGTGTTAGTGCCGGTGCTCTGGATGCTGTGGCGACAGGAGACGACACCCCGAAGAGGCCTGCTGCGGATGGGAGTTGGCGTGGTCGCCCCGGTCCTCGGCGCGGCGCTGCTCACCTCCCCGGCGGGATTCCTGTTCTGGACGGTCACCGGTTCGGGCTCCTACGTCTCCTTCACGGGCTCCGAACTCCACGTCCTGTCACGGGGGTTGACCAACACAGGGATCCTCGCGGCGGCCTGCGCGGGCCTGATCCCGCCGATCCTGCGGGCGCTGCGCGTGGCCCGCACCGGCGCGGCCGAACTCTGGCTGTGGCTCGCTTCGTCGGCGGTGGCGGTCCTGGTCGGCTTCCACTTCTTCGGCCACTACTACCTGCAACTCATCCCGTCCGTGGCCCTGTTGGCGACGGCCGCGCTCCAGGTCCTGCCCCGCGACCGTCTGATGTCCGCCGTCCTCGCCTCGGCCTGCTGCTGCGCGCTGTTCCTGGCCTGGGGGCTGCTCGCGCCACGCCCCGAACTCGGCCACGCCCAGCGCCTCGCCGCCGCCCTGGACCACCGTACGGATCCCGGGGACCGCGTCCTCGTCTGGGGCATACACCCGGAGACGTACTGGCTGGCGAACCGGACCCCCGCCAGCCGTTATCTGACCGCCGGGCTCCTCACCAACTACAGCGGGGGCCGCGACGGTCCCCAGGTCGGCGAGAAGTACGCCGTCGAGGGCGCCTGGCCGGTGTTCCGCGCGGAGCTGACAGCCCACCCACCGGCCCTCGTCGTCGACGACTCCCGGGGCAAGCCGTACACCCCCGACCGGGTCCGCTCGCTGCGCCGGCTGCTGGCCGAGGACTACGAGGAGGCGGGCACGGTGGACGGGGCGGTGCTGTACGCCCGCACGGGGCCGCCGGACTGATCCCGGGACCGCGCCGGACACCCGGGCCCGCCCCACCCGCTCACCCGCCGACCTGCCCCGGCCCACCGGTCGCGCGCCCGCTCAGGACGGCCCCCGTACCGTCCGCGGGCCCGCCACCTCCGCGCCCGACTCGGTCACCCTGCGCCGCAGTTCACGGTCCGCCGTGATGACCAGGACGGGGCGGTCACCGGCCTCGGCCACCACCTCCACGATGCGGTCGTCGCCGCTGCCGGGTGCCTCCACGACCCGTACACCGGGGACGGACTGCACACCCTTGGCCGCGCCCTCCACCACGAGGACCAGCTCCACCGGCCCTTCGTGCCCAGGCAGTCCGTCCAGGGCGAGTCGGTCCCGCAGCCGCTCCGCGGCACCCCGGCGGTCGCGCCACCAGCCGTCGGGGACGGAGCCGACGACGTTGGCGGCGTCGATGATCACGAGCAGAGGCTGGTCGGTCATCCGACCAGCGTCGCACGAGCAGCCGTTCGAGCATCGGTTGAACGGCCGTCATACGAGCTTGAGGAAACGTTCATCCTGTGATGGGGGCGCTCGGCCTCCCGCGTGTCGGCACGCGGGAGGCGGCAGGGGAGCCGCGCCGAGTGTCATGGGAAAGGGCAGGTCACGTCATGCGGACCAGATCCGGGTGCGCCGCCGTCCGGGGCAGAGCGAAGGCCGACGCCGACACACCCGGAGGAGCGGGGCGACACGTGGCGGACACCGTCGTCGGCGGCCCCTGGCTGGTCCTCGGCAAGGACGGCAGGCTCAGCGGCTACGCCCACGGCCGTGCGGGGCTGCCGCGCTGGACCGAGGCCCGGCGGGGCGGCTCACGGTGGACGGGCCCCGACGGCTACGTCCACTTCCTCGGCCGACGCGAGGTCCGCAAGGGGGACGGACCGCCCGCCGTCGAGACCGTCCACGCCATCCGGTACCAGACCGACCGCCCCGTCACCGAGTGGCGCTCGCTGGGCGATCCGCACAAGGACCGGGACAAGGCGGCGCGGCTCGGCGTGCCGTTCGGGGCGGTGGGCCCGGACGGCACGGTGTACGTCTTCGTGCGCAACGCCGGGGGCGGTGTGATGCTGCGCCGGGAGCTGCCGGGCGGCAAATGGGGGAGGCGATGGCCGGGGGCGACGGCTGTGTCATGCGCTCGGTCCAGGAGGAGCAAGACGGACGCCGCCGTCGCCGCCCGCTATGTCGGCCTCTTCGAGGACGCCGCCCGCCGCCGCGCCGCCGCGCCGCCGCAGTCCGCGGCTACCGCGCACCGGCGGGCCCCAAGGAGGCCCGCACCGGCGGACCCAAAGGAGGCCCGCACCGGCGGACCCAAAGGAGGCCGCCACCGGCGGACCCAAAGGAGGCCGCCACCGCCCAGGTCACCGTGCCCCCGGTCTCCCTCGGCGCGGCCACCGTGGACGTCACGGCGGACGACGCGGGCTGGCTGCGGTTCGCCGCCGACGGCCCCGGCGAGGGCCGCGGCGCTGGCAGAGGCCGGCACCCAGCAGGTCTTGGCCTACCGCCAACACGCCGACGGCCGCCGGCCCGGATCCGGCGCCGGCCTTGGTGGCCACGACGGTACGGGCGCCGTGGCCGCGCTGTGGGCACCCGAACGCGGCACCTGGGAGGCGTTCCTGGCCCACCGGGGCAGCCGCGGCCTCCCCGTCGTGTCGCTGCCCGACCGCGACAAGGACATCTCCGGCACCCACTGGCGCGAGTCCGGCGACATGTTCACCCACGCCCCCGCGATGGCCCGCGACGCCGCGGGCGCGGTCGTCCTGGCGGTCATCGGCACCGACGGACGTCTGCATGTCAGGCGCCGGCTGTCACCGGCCGCGGGCAGCCCCCTGGGCCCCTGGCGATGACGGACGGGCCCCGGACTAAAGTGAACCGGTGAACGGCGAATGGCTCAGACGCGGTCGCGACGGCAGGCTCACTGTGTACCTGTTGTCGGGCACCGCCGCGCACTGCCGGGCGGAGCTCGGACCCGGCGGCCCCTGGGACCCACCGCGCACCATCGGCGGCGAGCAGCGACTGCACCCCGTCCTCGCCGTCGGCCAGGGCGCCGACGGCTACGCCCATCTCGTCTCCTGGCGTCCCACCATGCCGGGCGAGTCCGGGCTCGTCCACACCACGCACTTCCGGCCGCGGCTCGCCGCGCTCGACTGGCACTCGATCGGGCACCCCAACAAGACGGGTGACCGCACCGGTACGCCGGCCGTCGCGGTCGACGCGCAGGGGCGCGCCCATGTCTTCGTGCGCAACAAGGGCGGCGGGGTCAGCATGGTCGCCCAGAAGGAGAAGGGCGGCTGGGATCCGTGGCGCGACCTCAAGGGCAGTGACGTACGGGAGGATCTGGCGGCCGTGACGGGGGAGTCCGGGCTCGTCGAGCTGTACGCGGCCGTGCCCGACGGGGTCGCCCACTGGCGCCAGGAGGAGCCGGGCAAGCAGCCGGTGCTCCAGGAGTCCCTGGAGACATCGGTACGCCCCGGCACTCTCCGCGCCCTCGCCACGTCCCCCTCAGCCACCACCCTCTTCTTCACCGACGAGGCGGGTGACGTGTGCGCGTGGCGCCCGGGCACCAAGCCTGTCGCTGTGCTCGCCTCGGCGGGCCCCGGTCCCGTCTCGGCGATCCGTTGCGAACTCGACGGCTACGACTGCACGTTGCTCGCCCAGCGCTCGGCGAGTGGTCGGATCGTCTTCGCCGCGTATCCCACCGAGCAGGAGTCGGCGGGGGCGTGGTGGACCGAGTCGGGTCCCGGGCTTCCCGTCGGGGCCGAGGTGTCTTTGGCGGAGGACGAGGAGGGGCGTGTGGTCGCGGCGACGCTCGCCCCCGGCAGTGAGGAGCTCCTCCTCACCCGACGCAAGGACGAACCGGGCTTGGCGCTGGAGGCGTGGCGCCCGGTGTGACAGCCGGTTCTCGCCCCCGCCGCCCCTACCCTCCCCCAAGCTCTCGGCTTCGCTCGAGCAGGGGGGACCCCCATCATCCCCACTTGGGGGCTCCGCCCCCAGACCCCCGTTCGGCCTGAACGGCCT